>JAXDQQ010000053.1:0-18324 GCA_034667805.1 Thermoplasmata archaeon
TCGCTGGCCGACCTGTGCGAGCGCCTCGCCGCCGTCGGCATCAACATCGCGAGCTCGTTCGGCGTCGCCACCGGTTCGGCCGGCCGCATCTACATCAACGTCAGCGACCTGCCGCGTGCCGCGCCCATCATCGACTCGCTCAGCCGCGGCGCCGTCATGGTGCACGCGCGGCTGGGCCGTGTCGGTGGGGCGCCGGCGGCGCAGCAAGCGAACCCGAAGGTCGTCTGGCGCATCGATGATTGATTGACCACTCCGGTCCAGTCATTTGGTAGTGGTCCGCCCGGCGCCGTTCCTGCCTCGTGAGGGGGCAACGTCTTCCGACGGCGACCCGGCCACTTCCAGTCCTAGACGATGGAGAATCGGCGCGCGAAGCGCGCCCATGAAATCGCGTAAGTCTTGTAGAACAAGGCGGCGCGGCCGCGCCGCCACGTCTCATTTCCACGAGGGCCAAGCCGTGGACATCACCGACGCTCACGACGACGACGGCGGAACGAGGTTGAACCTCGCTCGGGGCACCGAACGGGCCGGTCAGCGGCTTTGGAAGACCGGGAACTGAGTCCGCATTTACGGCGCTGCATCCATAGGCAACGGGATCTCGCCCGGCTCCTGGTCAAGTCGGAACAGGCCCACAAGGAACTTCTCATCCCACTCCGGCAGCACGCGCGTAAGTGGCCTCGGCTTGGCGTCCTTGAAGACGTCGTGCGGCCGGTTGCGGATGCCGTAGTTGTAGATGGCCGCGAGGATCGGTTTCGTGTCCTCGCCGCGGTGCGTGAGGGAGTAGCGCACGTGGCGGCCGGAGCCCTTGCGCTCGAGGATGCCTTCCTGTTGCAGGTCGCGCAGGCGGCGGGCGAGCACGCGCGCCGTGAGGCCCGGGTTCGCATCCATGAACTCGTGGAACCGCGTGCGGCGGAAGTAGACGATGTCGCGCAGGACGGCGAACGTCCACTTGCGGCTGAAGAGCGCGTCCGTGGCGGTGATCGGGCACGCCTTCATGCCGGGACGCACGGGCGCCTCGGGGGGCAGGGCCGCACGGGGGCTCGCGAGGTTCGGGGCGGCGGGCAGGGCCACGGGGGAAGGCCCGCTTGCGCCGGCTTCAACCTTGTGGCCATCGTTTCGAGCGGGAATTGCCGGCGTGCGCGGGCTCGGCTCGCGCGGTCACGGCTCGCGGGTCACGACTCGGCTTCGTCCTCGTCGGCCTCGGCGAGCGCTTCCTCGTCGTCCTGGAGGGTGTCCTCCTGGTTGCGCTCGTCTTCCTGCCGCTGCTCGGCGGCGTCCTCGGCGATGGCCAGGTCCTCGATGTTCTTGGCTTGGACCACGGCATGCGGCGACGCCTTGGCCCCAGGGACGGGTGGGTCCTGGCTTGGGGAATGGAAGACGCCCGGCTCGTGCTCGCGCAGGATCTGCGGCACCACGGGCTCGCTCCCTAGCTGCGTGATCACGGGGTCGGCGTTGGGGCCCGGGGTGTGCGGGGTCGGGCGCTTGCGTTCGGCCGGCTCGTCGGGGCCAGGGAAGACGGTGGCGATGGGCTTGCCGCCGTCCTTGGGCACGGAGCGCAGGTAGATGGGGCGCGTCGGCTCGGCGGTCCGGTCGATGATCTCCTCAGGGCCGATGCGGGGTCCATCCATGGCCGAGGGTGAATTGAGCAGCAGGATGTCGACGCGGTCGGGATGCTTGCCGCCGGCGCGCACGATGCGCGACAAGGGCGGCGTGGACTCGTCGCCCATCAACGTGATCGGATAGTCGTCCAGGTAGACCCGCGAGAGTTTGTCCTTCATTCCGCACCCGCTGCCCATGCGTCCGGCGCGATGATAAGGCCGGTCTGGCCCCAACATGTCCAGGCGCGCCAGGATTGGTGGCCCTGCGCGCAACGGAGGCGTCGGGAGCTGAAGCTGGCAGGAATCTGCGGCCCTCCAAGCCGTTGCCGGCCTCGCGGCGAAGCGGCGCCGAACGTCGTCCTTCTCGGTGTCGTCCTACAGGTCGATGCTGACGACGAGCACGAGCGTGGCCGGCTGCAGGCTCTTGACGAGCGTGCCTTCCCAGTTGATGTCGGCCGGACGCTGCAATTGGCTGAAGGAGGTCCGTTCGAGGCTCTCGGCCACGAGTTGGACGAGGTCGAGGTCGTAGATCTCGCACTGCGACTCCGTGAGTGCAAGGCAGGAGTGGACGTCGTGGTCCGCAAGGTCCTGCAGGACGAGTTGGAGCTGGTCGAGGACGTGCGCCTCCCGTTGCGAGGGGTGGCCGGGAGCCATGGCG
This sequence comes from Thermoplasmata archaeon, assembly GCA_034667805.1. Classification (GTDB taxonomy): domain Archaea; phylum Thermoplasmatota; class E2; order JACPAO01; family JAHFTW01; genus JAHFTW01. The sequence continues at coordinate 2,254 of JAXDQQ010000053.1, forward strand.
ACCCAGGCCGCGAACGCCGGGCCACTGATGTGCGCGACGATCGTGCCGCTGCATCCCGGCGAGCCGGGCCGCGGCTCGACGATGCGCTGCACGGTCCGGGTGTCGCCGGACAGGACGTTGGAGACGTCGTCCGAGCGCAGGCGCTGGCCTTCGAAATGTCCTAGGGCCGACTCGCGCGCCTCGCGAAGGAACGTGGTGGTGACGGCCTCGAGGCCGGCGACCTGAGGTTGCGCCAGGAGCATCCGGCGTTTCCCGTTCCCAAGGATTCCGTGCATGTTGAATCTCGAGGGGTGATGTCTTGCGGGTGCCCTATGAGGGTCTAGGGACGGTCCGGCGGACGCCCAAGACCTGTGCGGCCTAGGGGTCCCATTCGGGTTCGGGCTCGAACGGTGGCGGTGTCCTGCGCTGTTCCGGAGCAGGCACCTTGGGCTCGTCCTGGTCGTCCGGTTCGTGGACCGTGCGTGGCGGCGTCCCCATGGGGGGGGCGGCCGCAAAGGCCAAGGCGGATGCGCGCGGGACCGGCGCGCAGGTGAGGTAGATCGGCTTCGTCGGCTCGGCCGTGCGGTCGATGGTGTCCTCGAGCCGCACGGGCTTGCCGCGCAGGTCCGAGGCCGACAGGGCGCGCAGGACCTGCACGCCCTCCGGACGCTTGCCGCTGGCCGCGACGATCTTCGAGACGCGGGGCATGGGGTCGCCCATGAGCCCGACCCGTTCGTTGTCAAGGTAGACCGTGGCAAGGGCCGGGGTCCTCATCGTCGGGGGCTTCATGGGGGACACAGGCTGCCGGTCTCGCGGCAAGGCAAGCAGGCCGGGGGCGACGATAAGGCCGCGAGCGGCCCGAACATGTCCACCATCATGCGGAGGCGACCGCGACCTGACCGAGGACGGCCTGCGGGTGGGCGTGGGCCCGGGCCACGGTGCCCTCGGGCTCGAGCAGGCGCAGCGCCGAGTGGAGGCCCCCGGTCGCCTGGTAGAGCTTGCTCCGGCCCGAACGCGAGCTCAGGACGAGGCCCTGGTCGACGAACTGGCTGAGATGCTTGGAGGCGGCGGGATTGTGGAGCCCCAGCGCGAGGCAGATGCCGGCCTGGTCGATGCCGGGCCGTTGGCTCACCAGCTCCGCGATGCGGCGGGCCGTGGGATGCATGACGACGGCCATCGCGGTCCGCTGCGAGGCGGCCTCCGTGTTGGCGATGAAGTAGCGGCGGTGGCCAAGCTGGCGCAGCGACACGACCTTGCCGTGCGATTCGAGGCGGCGCAGGTGGTGGACCGCGGTCCCCCAGGCGATGCCCGCGCGCGTGGTGACCTCGCTGAGCGAGAGGCCGGGGTCCTGCGCGATGATCTCCTGCACGCGCGCCCGGATGGGGTTGTCGAGGAGGTTTCCCTGCTCGATGCGCGAGAAGAGCGGGACGGCGAGCCCCAGGCCGGCGAGCAGGCGCCAACCGCGGCCGAGGAGGCTGCCGAGGCGTCCTGGCAGGGCGCGCAGGCCGTCGCCACCGAAGGCGAGGAAACCGAGGAGCGCAGTGGCGGCCACCGGGGCCGCGGCAGGGGCCGCGATCTCGGCCACATGTTGAAGGGTGGAAGACGGGTCATTCTGAGGAGCCCCGACCTCGACGGACGGCGGCGCGATTCCTTGCGCCTGCGCTTCGGCATCCACTTCGAGGGACACTGGCAGGGCTTCGACTGGGAGGATGTCGCTGGCGTCGCCCACGACCTCGCCTGCGTCAGGCAAGGCGACCTCATCGACAGCTAGAAGGAATCCGTCGTTGCTCTGTGCGATGGCGCCAGGCGCCAGCGAATCAAGCAAAGGAGCCTCGACGGCGGGATCGGCGGCGGCCGCGGGGAGGAGCAGGGACGCAGCGAAGGCCAGCGTCAGAAACAGGGTCTGTCCGTGCATCGAACCCTTTGTCCGCCTCTATCTTGGATAAGGGGAAAGGGACAGTCCGCTGACCGTTCCGCGCCATATTCCCGTGCCATCGCCTCGCCTTATCCTCGCCGGCCACGCAGCATGGGATTGGTGTCTTAGATGACGCACAACCCAACCCCCAAGACCGAACCCGCGCGCCGCCGCCTCAAGCTGCTGGCGCCGCTCATGACCGCAGGCCTGCTGCTCCTTGTCGCAGGCACCGTGACCGCCTTGCCCATGCTGGGCGGCGGCGCGGACGCCCGCGCGACGGCCTCGGCCGACGCCGCGGTCGACGCAAACGCTTCCGCGATGGCCGACGCCGATGTCGCCGCCAGCGCAACGGCCTCCGCGCAGGCCGCCCTCGCCGCGACGGCCCACGCCGACGCCCAGGCCCACCTCGCGGCCTCGGCCGACGTCCACGCCCAGGCCCAGGCCCAAGCCCAGGCCCAGCTGGACATCGCCGCGGACGTCGCGGCCCAAGCCGACCTCCAGGCCAAGCTCGACCTGGCGGCCAACGTCTCGGCGCAGGCCCAGCTCGACGCCCAGGCCCAGGCGGACCTCGAGGCCAACGCGGACGCCGACGCGCACGTCGGCTTCTTCGCCGGCATCGCTGCCTGGTTCTCCGGCCTCTTCGGCGGCAGCGCGGACGCTGAGGCCTCGGCCTCGGCGGACGCCTCCGCCAACGTCGACGCCGCGGCCAGCGCCTCGGCGAACGTCGACGCGGATGTCCAGGCGGACCTCGGCCTGACCGGCCAGGTCGGCCTCGACGCCTCGGCGGCCACCGACGTGACGGCCAACGCGACCGGAATGGTCGGCGGCGTCACGGGCGGCGTCACGGGCGGCGCCACGGGCACCGCCACCGGCGCCCTCGGCCTGTAAGCGCAACGCGCGCTTCCCCTTCTCCCCTTTCCCCTCACTTTTTCCCCTCCCTTTCTTTTTTCACTCACCTCCACTTCACTTCATTCCACGCGGGCCGATGTCCGCCGATCCTCCAACGTCCGTTCGCTCGCGCCGCCTTTTCGCGCGGCTGGTCGTCGAGGCCTGCCAGACGTCTCCAGCCGAGCCGTTCGTGGACGTCAACGATCACGATGTTGCGCGGCCTTCGCTTGGCGGAAGCCGGACGTCGCAAGAAAAACGGGAAGGAGAAGGCGGAAAAAGCGACGAGGTTCGGAAAAAGCCAGGTGTCTGGCGCGTCTTCTAGCCCTGGACCTTGACGCGGCGCGGCCCTTCCGTGGGCTGGGCCTTCGGCAGCACGATGCTCAGGACGCCGTTGGCCAAGGCCGCCTTGACGCCGCTGGGAAGGATCTCGTTGGGCAGCGTGATGGTGCGCGTCAATGCGGCGGTCCCGCGCTCCGACTGCACGAGGCTCGCGGTGTCGCCCTGGACCTCGCGGTAGGCGTTCACGGTGACGGCGTGCTCGAAGCAGAGCAGCTCGATCTGGTCCGCGCGGATCCCGGGCAGGTCGAGCAGGCAGACGAACTGCTTGCCCTCGTCCGAGATGTCGCAGGCGGGCGTGCGGGCGACGAGGCCGGCGGCCAGCGCGGCCGGGGCCACGATGGCGCTGGCGACGGCGGGCAGGTTGGCCGCGATGGGCCAGCCTGCGAGGGCCGGCTGCGGCGTTCCCCACGGGCTGAAGCCCGCCGGCACGCCGAAGGCGAGCCCCGGCGACTGCGGGACGCCGGCGACGCTGGGCGCGAAGCCCGGCGCGAAGCCGGCGGCGAAGGCGGCCGGAGGCGTGTAGCCGAAGCCGGCGGCGCCGATGGCGCCGTTGTGGTTGGCGTGGACGAGGTTGTACAGGTTCTGCTCGGCGCGGACGAGGCTCATTTGGGCCTCGCGCAGCGTGTCGGCGTTGGCCTGGGGCGAGCGCGGGGCGTCCACGGCGTGGATGGAGTTCGGGCGGCGGGCGCGGGTCGGGTCCTGCGCTTTGTTGGTGTGGTCTTGCATGGGGTTGCGTCTCCAGTGGGGCGACCGCCGGGTGGCGTTCGCGTCCGTACCCCAGACCAACGTCCCTGCGTACTTACGCGGACCGTGGCACGAACATGTCCCGGCCCCGTCGCCGGCCGCGGCTCGCGCGGACCCGAACATGTGCAGCGCGGCGAAGCGAGATACCCTGCGGCGACGGATGGGGACACGCGATTCCCATGCCCACCCCGACCCGCCCCGACAACAGGGATGACGCCCAACCGGACGGCAGCGACGCCGCGGCCGGCGCGAAGGCCAACGCCCGCCCCGCCGGCATCGTCGGCGGCCACACCGTGCAGGACTGGGAGCAGCCGGCGCCGAAGGCCAGGGCCTTGGACAAGTCCAAGGCCGTGGACGAGGCCAGCCCCGAGGTCCAGGCGCTCTACCTGCGCCCGATCGTGCGGGCCCCCGCCCCGGCCGCGCCGGCCGTCGTGGCCGTGGCCCCGCCTGTGGCCGACGCCACTTCCGACCCCATCGACATCGGCACCCAGATCCTCGCGGCCCAGACGGGCGCCCTGGTCGACGCCATCACGCGCGGCTTCGCCAACGAGCTTGCCCGCTCGCTGCGGCCCAGCGTGGAGGCCACGGTGCGAGCGCTGCTCCCGATGCTGCTGACGCTTGGCAACGTGCCCGGCGTGGACGGGCCGGACACGCTAGCCTCGGACCAGGCGGACGTCGCCGCGACGCGCGACGACGCCGAAGTCCCGGCGTAACCCCAACCGGCTTGGATAGCGGAAGGCCGCTTGAACGGCGAGACGGCTTGAGACGCTAACGGCGAGACGTTTGAACGGCGAGAAACCTGGAACCGCGAAACGAACGAGCCTCCAAGACTGCGCTGCGATGGTCCATCGTTCCCGTTCCAAAGCGGACGTCGCTAGCATCGACGAGGAGGCCCGGAGCCCGGAAGCGAGCAGCCTGGAGCCGTCAGACCTTGGCGTGGCGGCGCGGCTTGGCCTGCCGGCGGCTTGGGCGGGGCTTGGCCCGCGCCGCGACCTTCGTGGCCGGCGCGGCGAGGAAGTCGACGCTGAGCACCAGGACGAGGTAAGGCGGCCGCAGGCGTTCGACGAGGGTGCCTTCCCAGTGGGGATCCGCTTGGCGGCCCAGGTGGCTGAAGGACGTCCGCTCGAGGGATTCGGAGACGAGCTGGACCAGGTCGGGCCCGAAGAGGTCGCATTGCGCGTCGGTGAGGGCAAGGTAGCCGTGCATGTCCTGGTCGGCCAGGTCGGTGAGGGCGAGCTGCATCTCCTCCGCGACGCGGGCGCGCCGCTCGCTGAGGGTGCCGATGGAGCTGGCGTCCCAGGCGCGGCAGACGGCGGGGCTGAGGTGGGCGACGATCATGCCGGTGGAGCCTTGGCTGCCCGGCTGGGGCGGGACCGGGTGCTCGATCGTGCGGCATCCAAGCAGGGTGGGCGCATGGTCGCGGAAGCGCGCCACGGCCGACTGCCGGCACTCCTTGAGGAACACGGCGCTGGACACCTCGCGCCCGGAGGGGGCGGTCGGGTCGGCGAACTGCACACTGGCCTGGCGGGGCTTCACGGGGTCCACTTCGGCTTTCCTCCTTCTTCCTCTGGGTCCGTGCACCCAAATACTCCCAGGGACGATGCGTTTGGGACGCAGCCAAGCCCGTTCACATGTCGGCGCGGCGGGGGCTGCGCACGAGGCGGGCGAAGACGATGGCCCAGGCGACGAAGAACAGCCACCCGGCCTGGGCGTGCGCCTGCAGCAGGGCGTCGGGGCCCCACTCGTAGCCGACAAGGAACAGCATCGCCAGCCGCAGCAGGTTGGCCACGTAGACGCCGCCGATCCCGATCGCGCTCCACAATGCCAGGCGTCGGCCGCCCGGCTTCTCGATCCACAGGAAGAGGGCCAGCACTCCGGCGAAGAGCGCCATCGCCTGCACGCCGGAGCAGGCGGCCCCGACCTCGAGCGCGAGCGGGCCATGCGGCGTCGCGTAGGTGACCGTCTGGCCGTCGATGGCGGCGTCGAGGCCGACGGCCTTGAGGAAGAGCCCAATCGGCAGGAGCAGGCCGTAGCGCACGAAGGCCTCCATGGGCGTCGTGCCCATGACGCCCTTCGTCGCGGCTTGCAGGCCCCACACCGCCAGGGGCGCGCCCAGGACGGCGAGCCCGCCGACGACGAGCGTGGCCACGGTGACGCTGCGGCCCTTGCGCCCGACGGGGATGCGCCGCCGCAGGAACGGCGCGGCCGTGGCGAGGCCGACGCCCAAGGCGACGAGGGCGGCCTTGGGGACGTCGAAGGCGGCGCTCGCGAGCAGCGTGTGCGCAAGCACGCCCGCCACGATCGCGAGGCCGACGCCCGCCACCGCGTAGGCGGGGAGGCCACGCGATTCGGGCAGGCGCGGCGAGGTCGCGACGAGGACCGCGCCGAAGATGGCGAGGCCGCTGCCGACGACGAGGTCCTCGTGCGGGGTGACGCCCAGGACGATGGAAAGTCCCCAGCCGAGGAGGGCGAGGCCCAGGTAGGCTCGGCCGGCGCCGCCGCGGTGTGCGGCCTGCGGGCGGGCGGGCTTGGGCGTCATGGGATCGGAAGGAGAAGGGGAGGAAAGGGGACGACTTGCCACGGCCTACGGCTTGAGGCGGCCGCGCAGCACCAGCAGCGTGCCCACCAGGGCGCCGACGATGCCGAGGCCCAAGGCCCCGGCCGACGGGAACACAGGGATGCGGGTGACCGGCGGGGTCGAGCTGCCTCCGCCGCCACCGCCACCGCCACCCGGCGGGGTCGTCGGGGGCGCTGTGCTAGAGGTCGACGAGCTTCCGCCGCCGCCGGGCGGCGTCGTCGTGCTGGAGGCCGACGTGCTGGAGGTCGAACTGCCTCCGCCACCAGGCGGCGTCGTCGTGCTGGACGAGCTGCTCGATGTCGTGGAGGCCGACGACGAACTGGAGCTCGACGACGAACTGCCTCCGCCACCAGGCGGATTGCAGCCGTTGGCGAACAAGGCCTGACCCGCGGCGTCCCAGTTCTGGGAATAGGTCGTGCCATTGTACACGAACGGCGGGATGATGTCCGTTCCGTTGTGGTGGCTTGCGCCGAGGTGGCCGTTGAACACCCCGGACACATCCGTCGTGAGCACGACGAAGGGGTTCGAGGTGGACCCGGTGGCGTGGCAGATGGTGTGCATGGCGGGCCCCGTCGAGGTCGTGGTCGACGAGGTCGTGGTCGACGTGCTCGACGTGGAACTCGAGGAGCTCGACGAGCTGGAGCTGGTCGAGGTCGGCGGGTTGCACGTGGTGGTGCCGCCATTCTCGCCGTCGATGAGACGGCCCTGGTCGCCGTAGAAGTTGTTCGAGGACGCCGGGCCGAGCTGCGTGATGACGGCGCCGAAGACGAAGTCCACCTGGAAGTAGCACGAAGGCACGATCACCGTCATGGAGTGGGCGCCGGCGTCGAAGAAGCCGGTGTCCGTGTCGAAGACGGTCTGCTGGCTCGCGGTGTTGCGGTCGAAGACCGGGCCGGGCGCCTTGTACGACACCAGCGACAGCTCGATGTCCTGGCAGCCGGCGGCGATGGTGAAGTCGACGCGGACGGTGTCACCGGATTGGACGTTGTCGAGATTGGCGACCGCCGCCCCGCCGTTGATGCTGAACGAATAGGCAGCCAGCCGTGTCACGCCGGTGGGGCAGACAGGCGGCGGCGTCGAGGAGGACGATGCCGTGCTGGACGAACTGCTGCTGGAGGAGGACGACGAACTGCTGCTGGAGCTGGGCGGACTGCTGCTGGAGCTCGACGTCGTCAACAGCTTGCAGCCGTTGTTGAAGACGGCCTGGTGGGCAGCGTCCCAGTTCTGCGAGTAGGTCACGCCGTTGTACACGAAGGGCGGGATGATGTCGTCGCCACCCTGGTGGCTCGCGCCGAGGTGGCCCTTGTACACGCCCTCGACGGAGGGGCTGATGACGACGAACGGGTTCTTCACGGACCCGGTGGCGTGGCAGATCGTGTGCTTGTCGTCCGGGCCCGCCGTGGCCATCGTGATCAATGCCAGCCCGAGCCCGGTCACCAGGAGGATGACCATGACCATGCTGGAAGTGCCTGGGCTCGACTGGCGTCGCTCCGACATGCTCCATCGCTTGGGAGCCGCGACGATTAACGTGTCAGGGACACGCCCTGCGCGGGCACAACGAACGGGACGAAACCGGCGCACGGATCCGGCGAACGGCAAAAAAAGGACCGCCCGCGCCCTGCGAACCAGTCCGCGGATCGTGCAGAATGACGAGCGCAGCGCGGATGCCCGGACCCGCGGGAAGCCCTTAGGCCGTGGACGATGCCGCCGGAAGGCGCGCATCCGAAGTGGCGGACGAGCGCCGGCGCAGGAAGGCCACGGCGGCCGCGGCGACGCACGCGAGACTGGAAAGGCCCACGATGGAGGCGGAGTGGAACCCGCCCGGCAGCGCGGCCGTGGCCAGCGCCAGGAGACCCAGGACCACCGGGCTGACTCCGACGGCGAGGCAGATCCGGAGCATGCGGCGCCGAGGCTCGCTGGTGACGGGTGCCGCCGCCTCGATGAGGAGGTAGCCCGGGACGAGGAAGACCATGGCCAGCCCGAGCGCGACCCGCAGGACGGATCCGTCGGGCAGGAAAGCGAAGGCGAGGCCGGCCGACAAGGCAAGGACGACCGCCACCGCCAAGTCGATGGCGCCGAGGGCGCGTCGCGACGACCTGGTGGAACGCAAGGCGTGCAAGCGGACCTGGTCCCGAGGCTCCATCTTCTGCACGCCCTGCGCCATGGCGCCAAGGTCGGGGGTGCACAGCGATAAGGGCTCTGCCAGTCTCGTCCCAGGCCGCGAGGGCCTGGACAGGAGGCGACCGCACCAGTGTGGGACCAGCAGCACGTCCCCCAACCCGCATAGCCGAGGGCTGGCCAGCCAATCTTGTGCAGTCCCCTGCGATGCCGTCGGCCACGTCGCCCCCGACCCCCGCCCGCCTCGGCCGCGGCGCCCTCGTGCTCGCCGCCGTCGCCATCGCCGCCGCCGTGGCGCTCGGCGTCGCCCTGCGCCTGGCCGACCCGCTCTCCTCGCCGGTGATCCCCGCCGAGGACCCCTACACCCACATGGCCCTGGTCCGCGAGCACCTGCGCAGCGGCCACCTCGACGCGCTGAACGACGAGGGCGACCTGTATCCGCCCGGCCTGCACGCCGTGCTCGCCGCGGCGTGGACGTACACCGGCCTCGACCTCTACGACATCGTGCTGTACGGGCCCATCGTCTTCGGCGCCATCGCCGTCCTGGGCATGGGCCTCCTCTTGTGGCGCACCGTGGGGCCGGTGGCGGGCTTCGTCGCGGCGCTCGCCGTGGCCGTGGCCCCCGAGATCATCTTCCGCACGACGATGATGAGCCCCACTGCCCTCGACCTCGCGCTCCTCCCGTTCTTCTTCTACGCCCTGCTGCGGACGTTGGCCGGCCGCCTCGGCTGGGTCGCGGTCGCGGCGCCCATGGGCGCCTTCCTCGCCTTCGCCCACCCGTGGCTGCTCGCCCTCCTCTGCGCAGGCGGCGCCCTGTTCCTCGTGCTGGCCGTCGCGTGCCCTTGGCCGTCGTCGCGCGCGGCCGCCATCTCGCGGAAGGGCCTGGCCTGCTGCATCGCCGTCATGGGGACCAGCCTCGGCATCGCCCTCCAGATGCCCAGCTTCGGCCAGACCATCGGCGTCCCCGCCGGCACCCACCTCCCGACCTTGGGTCTGCTCTCGGCCGTCATCGGCCTCGCGCCCATCGCTGTCCTCACGTCGATGCGCCGCCGCGCCTGGACGGCCGGCTCGTTCAAGCCGCTCCACTTCCATGTCCTGGTGCGCGCCGGCCTCAGCTTGGCCATCGCCATCGCCCTGGCCGTCGCCTGGACCATCGCCCTGCAGCAAGGGATGCCGGACCAGGTGGACCTGCCGCGCATGCTCGGCTGGCCCCTGCTCCTGCTGTCGTTCGCGGCGCTCGTCGCGCTCCCGTTCATCGCCAGCCCCGTGGCCAACCTCGCGGCGTCGCTCTTCGCCGTGACGGTCCCCTTCGTCGTCTTCAACCCGCTGCACAGCGAGTTCCTGCCGCACCGCACCATCGTCTTCCTCGGCCTCGCGATGGCCGGGCTTGCCGGCGTCGCGGCCGGTGCCCTCGTGCGCGCCATCGCCAGCGCCCTGCGGTCGATGACCCGCAGCCGCAGCAAGGCCCCGTCCACGCGCTCCACCTGGGGCTCGACGCGCCGGTTCGCGCTCGCCGTTGCGCCCGCCCTCCTGGTCTGCACCCTGCTCGGCGGCTCCGTCTACGCCGGGACGCCCGACTCCTATCCGGGCGGCTGGTACCGCCTCTACAACTCGTGCGAGCTCGACGCGCTGCAAGACATCGCGCACCAGGCCGACGCCGACCCGTCCGCCATCGTCGTCACCGGCGACTGGCAGGCCAAGCTCGTGCTGGGCGCGCTCACCACGAACGCCAGCCGGGTCTGGTACAAGGCCGACGTCTTCACGTCCGAGGAGGCGCGCGACGACCTGGTGGCCGTCATGGACCACAACGGCCGCCCCGTGATCGTCGTCATGGACCGCTACCTCACCTCCGAGACGGCCGGCGCCGACACGCGCTTCGTCAACTCCCCGCCCTGGGAACCGATGGGCTCCTGGTGCGCCGGGATGGGCATCGCCCAGGCGCGCATCACCGCGCACACGACCAACGGCGGTGCCTGATGGACGCCAGTCTCGTCACGATCGTCGTGCCCGCCAAGGACGAGGCCGACGGCATCGGGCCGACCCTCGCCTCCCTCCCGCTTTCGACGCTGCACGCCTCCGGCTTCCGCACCGAGGTCATCGTCCTCGACGGGCACAGCAAGGACGCCACGCAAGCCATCGCCCACAGCCATGGCGCCATCGTGCTGGCCGACCACGGCCACGGCAAGGGCTCCGCCGTGCGCGAGGCGCGCTCCCACTTCCGCGGCGACTACGTGATCATGCTCGACGCCGACGGCACCTACGCGCCCGACGCCATCCCGCGCATGCTGTCGCTCCTGGCCAACGGCGAGGCGGACGTCGTCATGGGCGACCGCAGCGCCCTGGAAGGCTCGATGAGCGCCATCCACCGCGCCGGCAACGCCGCCCTGTCGATGGGCGCCACCCTGCTCTACGGCCGCCGCGTCCGCGACCTGTGCACCGGGCTGTGGGGATTCCGCTCCGACGCCCTGCAGCTCCTGCCGCTCAAGAGCATCGGCTTCGAGCTCGAGTCCGAGCTCTTCGCGTTGAGCGCCCGCCTCCGCCTCCGTATCCGCCACATCCCCGTCGACTACCTGCCGCGCGAAGGACTCTCCAAGCTCTCCGCCGGCGACGGCCTGCGCATCGGCTGGTGCCTGGTGCGCAACCGCTTCGTCCCCGTCAGCCAGCGCATCCCCCCGAGCCTGCCGACCCCCGGACCCGACGTCATCCCGCGCATCGCGAGGGCCCAATGAGCCGCCTCGCGCTCATCGTCACCGCCGGCCTGCTGGCCGTCGCGCTCCTCGCGGGCTGCAGCTCCCCCTCGCACAACGCCTCCCCCGCCGGCTTCGTGCCGACCGACACGCAGGGCATCGGCAGCGCCACCTCGTGGCAGCCCACCCTCCTCGGCGGCCTCGGCGACCCCGCCACGTCCGGGCTCGACGCCTGGCCGAAGCAGTTCGACGCGGCGCCGAAGGCCTACGACATCGACGGCGACGGCGTGGACGAGCTCATCGCGATGGCCAGCGACACCAAGGTGTACGTCTTCCGCGCCCTCACCGGCGAAGTCCTCGCGCGGCTCCCCACCACCTATCCTCCCGGCTGGTACATCGAGCGCGTGCTCAACAGCGTCGAGGCCGGTGTCCTGCGCCCCGGCGAAGCCCCCTCCCTCGTCGTCAGCGACCACGCCGGCTACGTCGCCGTATGGCGCTTCGACCCGGCGGGCAGCACCCAGGACTCGTTCAAGTTCGACCGCCAGTTCGACGTCCACCTCGACGAATGCCACGACTCGCCCGGCATGGACGCCAAGCCCGCCATCGGCGACCTCGACGGCGACGGCACCCTCGAGATCGTCCTCCAGACCGAGGAGACCGGCTTCTACGCCCTGCGCGCCGACGGCTCGACGCTGTGGCGGCAATGCTGGGGCGGCGGCAACAGCGCCCCCGTCATCGCCGACGTCGACGGCGACGGCAAGCCCGAGGTCGTCATCGCCTCCGACGGCGGCTTCGTCTCCGTCCTCACCGGCGCCACGGGCAACGCGCAGTGGACCTTCGACGCCACCAAGCTGGGCATCACCCCCGCCTCGATCACCGTCTCGCCCACCGTGGCCGACCTCGACGGCGTGGGCGGCAAGGAGATCCTCTTCACGACGCGGAACGCTCCGGACGGCGACTTCGCCTCCTTCGCGTCCGACCACATGGCCATCATGGCGGTCCACCAGGACCCTCTCACCCGCCTCGGGACGCTGGTCTGGCTGGTGCAGCCCGAGTGGGCGAACCCGCTCAGCGCCACGCAGCTCGTCGTGCACGACGTCGACGGCGACGGCCGCGCCGACATCTTCGGCATGGACTGGAACACCATCGGCCACTTCCCGGGCGACTGGGAACGGCTGGGGCCCGCCCACCTGTTCCGCCTCGACTCCGACGGCCGCCAGGTCTGGATGCGCGAGATGGACAGCTGGTGGTCCAACCAGGACATCGCCCTCGCCGACCTCGACGGCGACGGCTCCTTGTCGGTCCTCGCCAACGGCCCCGCCGGCGTCCATGACGGCATCTGGCGCATGTCGGCCTCGACCGGCGCCGCCGAAGGGTTCCTCGCCCTCGACGGCTGGAAGGGGGCGCGCGGCCCGCAGCTCTTCGACCTGCGCCACGACGGCCAGATGGAGCTCGTCTTCCCCGTCGCCGCCGACGACGGAGGGCCCCAGCGCGGCGCCATCCTCGTCTTCGACCTCGGCACGGCGTTCGACGCGCCTTGGCGCGGCTCCAGCTAGCGCCACCGGCGTATGCCCGAGGACGTCCCTCGCTGCTTATGATTGGCCTAGTCCGAAGACCCATACATGCGCAACCTTGCGGGCGTCGCGTCGGCTTTCATGCTCGTGGCCGTCCTGGGGTTGGCGACCGCCGTCCAGGCCGCCACGACGCGGACGCTGGTCGTGTCGGACGCCGGCTCGAACCCCTTGACGGCGTTCGGGAACTTCGACGCCTCGCCCAAACTGTTCGACTTCGACGGCGACGGCTCGAAGGAGATCGTCGCCCAGAACGACAACCAGTGGGCCTACGTCATCGACTCGCACACCGGCGCCGTGCTCGCCGAACTGACGACCACGTTCCCGCCCGGCTGGGAGGCCCGCTCCTTCAACACCCCCGAGGCCGCCGCCTTCGACTCCTCCGGCACCGTCCGCATCATCCTGGAGAACTCGGCCGCCTACGTGACCTCGTTCCGCTTCGACCCGGCCGCCAGCACGACGGGCCACTTCGCCTTCGTCAAGGAATGGGAATACCGCCTGGACGACTGCTTCGGCAACCCCGGCGCCGACTCCAAGCCCGTGCTCGCCGACCTCGACGAGGACGGCCGCTACGAGATCATCGCCTCCACTGAGGAGTACGGCCTCTACGCCCTGCACGACGACGGCACCCTGTACTGGAAGAACTGCATCGGCGGCGGCAACGCCGAGCCCGCGGTCGCCGACATCAACCTCGACGGCTGGCTCGACGTCGTCTTCGGCTCCGACGGCGGCGTCGTCTCGGCGCACGACGGCCGCAACGGCAACTACCTGTGGGCCTACAACGCCCTCGCGCACCACGACCTGCAATCCGGCAGCATGCCCGTCGGCGTCGCCATCGGGCAGCTCGACGGCAAGCTCGGCCCCGACATCGTCGTCGGCGCCCGCGACAGCCACGACCCCATCAACTTCGGCAACGACCATGCCATGCTCCTCGCCATCGACTCGCAGGGCAAGCTCCTGTGGGCGGCGCAGGACCCGCAAGGCAACCCGCTCACCTACACGCACCCCATCATCGCCGACGCCGCGGGCGACGGGCAGATGGAGGTCTACTGGGGCGACTGGAACACCATCGGCCACAAGCCGCCTGCCGACGAGGCCGACGCCTGGAAGGTCACCGGCCCCGGGCACTTCTACCGCTACGACGCGCAGGGCAACCTTGCGTGGAAGCACAGCCTCGACTCCTACTGGAGCAACAACGACCTCGCCCTGGCCGACGCCGACGGCGACGGCGACCAGGACGTCATCGCCAACGGCCGCGGCTCCGGCGGCGACGGCTTCTGGTACCTCGACTCCGCCACCGGCTCGCAGCACACCTTCGTCAGCACCGCGCCATGGAAGGTCACCGGCTCGCCCATCGTGGCCGACCTGTGGAGCACAGGCACGATGCAGTGGGTCGTCGAGGTCGCCCCCAACGACGGCAGCGTCACCGGCGGTGGCCTGCTGGTCTACGACACCGGCGTCGCCTACGACGCGAAGTGGCCTCACCTGGCGGACCCGACGCTCACGGGCGCCGTCATCCCCGCCCTGGGGATCGGCCCGTTCGCGGCCGACTTCACCATCCACGACCCGAACCCGATGTGGCAGCAGGTCGAGGTCAAGCCCGACCCGGAGCGGCTCATCGTCGGCGTCGACGTCCGCATCGCGGGCGGCGCCTGGCAGCCGATGGTGCGCAGCCCGTGGGGCCACTGGACCTCGTCGTACCCGGCCGCCGCCGGCCAGACCGTCGAGTTCGTCGCCACCGAACCGAGCGGGGAAGCGGCCCAGAGCGCCGGCTTCTTCTGGCTCGACGGAACGATGGACCGAGGGTCGGTGCCGCTCGGCTCGGCCCCGCCCGAGCCCAGCGAGCCCACGCCGGCCGACCCGGTCGGAGACGGCGCGGGCGACGACGGCCAAGGCCAAGCGCCGGCCCCGGCCGAAAAAGGCAAGGGCATCCCCGCCGCCGGGGCCGTCCCTGCCCTGGCCGTCCTCCTCCTCGGCGCCCTCGCGCTGGCGCGCCGCCGGGCTTGAAATGCCCCGGTTCCGGTTTCCGGACATGTCGGGCATGGCCGACGCACCAAATACCGAGCGAGCCATGCTTAGCTCCAAGTCCTTCCGGCACGCGACCAAGGCCGCGGCCCAGGGCCACGAGCGAACCTCCCATGAACCCCGACGCGAACGAAGGGCAGCGCTGGCGCGAATCACGCGACGGCAAGCGCTCCGAACCGATCCAGGCTGTCTCCGGCGGCCAGGTCCAGGCCGCCATGCCCGCGAAGCGGGGCCGATCCCAGCAGCTGGAGCAGACCCTCTCCAAGCCATCCGCCCGGCGCCGGCAAGGCCCCAGCGAGACGCCGCTGATGCTTGACATCGACGCGGCCATGAAGGAGATCGCGCACGTGCCGGCCGCCACCATCCACCGCACGGCGGCCTACCTCTGGGCGGGCCGCGCCATCGCCGGCTACCGCATCTGCGCCGCCAAGGCGGCCCTGCAGGAAGGGCTGAGCTACCTCTACCTCGGCGAGCACTACCGCGAGGCCGCCTTGGCGCACGCCGCCATGGGCGAGGCCTGGCAGCCGCTCTACGCCGAGATCGACGACGCCATGGCCCAGGACCGCGCGCGGGCCTTCAACGTCATGCGGCGCCGTTCCAGCGAAGCGACCCCCTGAGCCGTCTGGGCGTGGCGGGGCCCTTGCGCCCCTTGGCAGGGCTGTCCGCACCTGTGGGTCCAGACGCGTGGTGAACTAGGCGGGCCACCCATGAGGGCCTATGCTGGAAACGACCGACTGGGAGCCTCTGCACCCTCTGTGGGGCGTCGCCCTCCGGTTGCAGAACGCCGACGGATTCGTGCGCTGCAGCGCCTGCGGCGGCATCGGCTCGAGGGCGGACCGGCCGTCGGCCAACCAGGCCGGCGACCGCATCGGCAGCGGCGTGGCGGCCACGCCCTGCGCCTTCACGGCGGGCTGCCTTGGCACCGTCGCCCCTGACGCGCTGAACTGACGCACGGGCTCGTCCCTCAATCCCTATCGGGCTGCCGGCCCGAGGCGTGGGCATGGGAGCCCTTGGCTGGATCTTGATCATCGTGCTCGTCCTCATCCTCTTCGGCGGCCTCTCGCTCAGCTTCGGCTGAGGTTCTAGGAGGGGTCTAGGAAGGCATCGGCCGGCCGTTCGATTCCCCGAGCGCCGTCCAGCCTCCTTCCGCCGTCGGCGTCGTGGGCGTCGGCGGCGTGCGTGAGAACGGCTTGGCCCGCTTGGAAATGAGAAGTGGCGGCGCCGGGC
>JAXDQQ010000054.1:0-3909 GCA_034667805.1 Thermoplasmata archaeon
CGGTCCCAGTTGTCGTCGGCGAAGAGCGGCTTCTTCGTGCCGGGCAGGCCCACGCTGATGCCGGAGACCCCGATGTCGTCGAGGTTGAAGCCGAACGCCTCGATGCGGCGGCGCACCTCGGATTCGACGGAGTCCGCGCTCACCGGTTGGACGGATGCAGCGGGCGGGACGTGGCGTTCCTGCTGGACGAGGCGGCGCAGGTCGTCGGCCATCTTGGCCAATTGCTCGAGGCGCGCGTCGCGACCGCCCGACGACGGCCCAGCCACGGATTTCACGGATTGCGCGAAAGGTTCCGTGCCCTTCGTGGAATCCGTGGCCCGGCTGGTCGTCATCCGGAAGCGCGCCGCGGGGTCGCGGAACTCCGCCGTGTACACGGACGGGTCGTCAAGCGCCGGCAGCTTGGGCTGGAAACCCCAGGCGCCGAGGAACGCGAAGAGCTCGTTGACGTGCACGACGCCGCCCTTCTTCGGGTGGTTGGCGCCGATGGCGACGGCGTCGGTCGCTGGCCCGCCGGCGCGGCCGGCGTGCCCGAGGATGTCGCGCACGAAGTTCGTGAGGGCGAGCTTGGGGCCGACCTCGATGAAGGTGCGGACGCCTTCGTCGTACATGCGCTCGACGATGCCGATCCATTCGACGGGGCTGGCGACCTGCGTCGCGAGGTTGTCGAGGATCCATTCCACGTCGTCCTGGTACGGCTGCGCGCCGACGTTGGACAGGACGCGGACCTTGGGGGCCTTGACGCCGAGGCGGGCGAGGACCTTGCGCAACGGCTTCGACGCGGGCGCGACGATGGAGGAGTGGAAGGCAGCCGAGACCGGAAGGTACTGCGCCTGCAACCCCTTGGCCTGCAGGAGCGCGACGGCCTGGTCGACGCCTTTGGAGGAGCCGGCGATGACGGTCTGGCTCGGGCAGTTCTTGTTGGCCGGGATGACGTACTCCGTGACGGACTTGATGTGCTCCGTGACGGCGTGCCAGTCGCCGGAGACGGAGGCCATCTTCCCGAGGTCGGGCACCTCGACGTGGGCCATCTCGCGGCCCCGGGCGGCGACGGCATGCAGAGCGTCGGCGAAGGTCAGCACGTCGGCGGCGACGAGGGCGCCGTATTCGCCGAGGCTGTGGCCTGCGACGACGTCGGGGTGGACGCCCCACTGGCGCAGCAGGCGGAGGATGGCGACGTCGGCGGCCAGGACGGCGGGTTGCGTGAACTCGGTGAGCTGCAGCTTCTTCTCGCTGGCGGCTTGCGCCTCCGGCGTGTTGGGCGTCGGCCACAGGATGTCCGTCAGGCGGACGCCCTCGAGCTCCGACATGAGGATCTCATCGGCCTCGCGGAACGTGGTGCGCACGACCTCGTACTTCATGGCCAGGTCGCGCAGCATGTTGACGTACTGCGTGCCTTGGCCCGGGAACAGGAAGGCGACCTTGCCCTGCGGCTTGCCCTTGTTGAGGAAGACGCCCTGCTGGAACGCCAGGCGCGCCTGCTGCGGGTCGGAAAGGGCCTTCTGAGCCTGCGCCAGCTTCTTGGGCAGCTCCGTCAGGTCGCCGAGCGAGACGGCGACGCGGGACGGCGATGCCAGGCCTTTGGCGGTGTGCGGGTGCAGCAGGTCGCGGATGCGCTTGCCCTGCCCGGTCTGCAGGAAGTCGGCCTTGGCTCCGGCGACCTCGGTGGCGACGTGGGCGGCGGTGGCGCCGTCGAGCACGAGCGCCTCGGCCTCCAGCGGAGCCAGGTCCTTCGCCGCGGCCTGCAACGCAGCCGCGTCGACGACGGACGCCGACCCAGCCACGGATTTCACGGAGCGCACGGAACGTTCCGTGGTCTCCGTGGAATCCGTGGCCCGTTGGGTCGTTCGGCCGAGGGCGGCGGCTTCGCGTGTCCCCGCGTTGGCGACGACGAGCCGGCCCGGGATGTGCTCCTCGAGAACGATGTGGAAGTTGGTGCCGCCGAAGCCGAAGGAGCTGACCGCCGCGCGGCGCGGGTGGTCCTTCACGGGCTGCCACGGCTCGCTTTTGGTCTGCACCTTGAACGGCGCGCGGGCCCAGTCGATGCGCGGGTTGAGCGTCTTGACGTTGATGCTGGGCGGAAGGACGTGGTTCTTCAGTGCCAGCGCGGCCTTGAGGACGCCCGCGGCGCCGGCGGCGGCCTTGAGGTGGCCGATGTTGCCCTTGACGGAGCCGACGGCGATGGTGCCGGGCGGGATGGGGCTCTTGGTGAGGTCGACGAAGGCCTCCTGCACCGACTGCAGCTCGACCGGGTCGCCGACGGGCGTGCTGGTGCCGTGCGCCTCGAGGAGGCCGATGGTCGACGGGTCGATGGCGGCGTCCTCGTAGGCGCGCAGCACGGCCTTGACCTGGCCGGCCGGGTTGGGCGCGGTGATGCCCTTGCCCTTGCCGTCGCTCGAGGCGCCGATGCCGCGGATGACGGCGTACACCTTGTCGCCGTCGCGCTCGGCGTCGGAGAGGCGCTTGAGGAGGAACATGGCGCAGCCCTCGCCCATGACGAAGCCGTTGGCGCCGGCGTCGAAGGGGCGGCTGCCGTCGGGGCTCAGCGCGCCGATCTTGCTGAACTGGATGTAGCTGGAGACGTCCATGCTGCGGTCCGAGCCGCCCCACAGCACGAGGTCGGACTCCTTGTTCTGCAAGGTGTGCACGGCGGCGTCCATCGCGGCGAAGGAGCTCGCGCAGGCGGCGTCCGTCGTGAAGTTCTTGCCGGCGAGGTCGAAGACGTTGGCGATGCGGCCCGCCACGACGTTGGAGAGGGCGCCGGGCATCGTGTCCTCGGTGATGGGGATGAGGCCCTGCTTGAACTGCGCCTCCGCGCCGCCGAGGATGGCGTCACGCTGGGCTTGGGGAAGGGACTGGAACTCGGGGTTGTTGCGGATGGCCGCGGCGGCCTCGGGCCAGTAGACGCGGCGGCTCGTCTGCTTCTGCAGCTCGCCGCCCATGGCGTTGCCCAGGATGATGGCGCACTTGTTGCGGTTGAAGTCGCGGCCCTCGTCGCCCTTGAGGCCGGTCTTGTAGCCGGCGTCCTTGAACGCCTGCCTAGAGGCGGAGAGCGCCCAGCGCTGCACGGGGTCGATCTGCGCGACCGTCGAGGGCGGCATGCGGTAGTCGAGGCCGCTGAAGTTGTCGTCGAGGACGAAGCCGCCGATCTTGGTGTAGGTGGCGTCGGGCAGCGACTTGTCGGTGGAGTAGTAGAGCGCCGGGTCCCAGCGCTCCTTCGGCACCTCGCGGATGGAGGACTTGCCGGCGAGGACGTTGTCCCAGAACGCCTTGACGTTGGGCGCGTCGGGCAGGACGCAGCCGAGGCCGATGATGGCGATGGGCTCTTTGGAAACCGTTTCTGTGGACATGGAATTGCCGTTTGATGGGTGCGGATTGAGGGGTTGAGAAAGGTGGATGTCGTTCTAGCCGACAAGCTTGTTCTTCCAGGCCATGAAATCAGCGGCCCCAAAGAGCTGCTTCACAGGGCCATCCATTCTAGTTCCGTCAGGATATTGCGTGTCGGCTTTCATTAGGGACGACACGGCTTCCCACGTTTGCGGATCTTGGAAATCGATTTGGTCGTTCAGGAAGGTCAACGCCCACTCCTCGGCAGCTTGAGGAGTCACCTTCCTTTGGGCGAGAGCGTCCAGGATTTCGATGACTTCGGCCCGCGTAGGTTCGCGGTTGGTGGGTGGGAACCAAGCCGGAATCTGCTCCATCAGAGCGGCACCAATCCGTGCTTCTTCGCCGGCCGGCTCTCGCGCTTGTTGATCAGTGGCCAAAGGGCGGCGATGAGGCGCGGGCGCGTCTCCGACGGCTCGATGACGTCGTCCACCCAGCCGCGCTCCGCGGCGACGTACGGGTTGGCGAACTTCTCCTGGTAGTCGGCACGGAACTTGGCGGCCAGCTCGGCGGCCTTGGCGGGGTCGT
>JAXDQQ010000055.1:0-4177 GCA_034667805.1 Thermoplasmata archaeon
TGCCCAACACGTCGTACGGCGAGGTGCTCGAGCACAAGCTCCGTCCGCTCCTCGAAGAGTGGTACCAGTCCGGGCACAAGCACTGGGGAACGCGCGAGCTGTGCGCCAAGCTCGGCGAGTGGGCCGGCCGCGAGGCGAACAAGGAGGAGTCGCTGCTCTACTGGGCGCACAAGAACGGCATCCCGGTCTTCATCCCCGGGCCGACCGACGGCTCCGTCGGCGCACAGGTCTGGATGACCTACCAGAAGCACCGCGACCTGCGCTTCGACCTGCTCAAGGACGAGCAGGAGCTGTCCGACCTCGTCTTCGGCGCCAAGCGCCTCGGGTCCCTGATGATCGGCGGCGGCATCTCGAAGCACCACGTCATCTGGTGGTCGCAGTTCCGCGACGGACTCGACACGGTCGTCTACATCACCACCGCACAGGAATCCGACGGCAGCCTCAGCGGCGCCCGCGTCAAGGAGGCCGTGAGCTGGGGCAAGGTGAAGGAGGACGCCAAATGGGAGACCGTCGAAGGCGACGCGACCGTGCTGCTGCCGCTCCTGGTGGCGGACCTCTTCGAACGCCTAGAAAAATAGGGAAGCGCAGCAGCGCAAGGCAGCAGCCCCCGTCAGAGGAACCGGATGGCGGCGATGATGCCCGCCATGGGCAGGGCGAGCCCGGCCACCGGCACGAGCCACCACGAGTTCTCGACCAGCCAGCGTCCGTGCAGGGTCGCGTCGTTGTCGAGCGCCGCCCGGGCCCGCTTGTAGTAGACGTGCGACAGGCTGCCCGATGCGACGAGGCCGACGAAGGCGAAGACGGCCCCCATCTCGGGCTTGCCGGGCACCAGGAGGTCCGCGACGACGGACGAGAAGAACATGAAGAACACCATGAGGGTGGTGCAGGCCAGCATCGGGAGGAGGCCCGGCGCCCACGTGCCGGTCGCCGTCGGTTCGGCCTGGGGGACCGCCACGGCGGCTTGCGTGTCCATGCCAGGCGGACTTGCGGAGCACCGCAAAGACCCTTTCGAAGCGGAGCCCGGGAAGCGGAGCCCGGAATCGGGGCGGCTGGCGCGGCAACCTTATGCCGCATCGGCGGGCTCGTCGCGCCGTGCACCCCAACGAGGCGCTCATCGCACGGCTGTACGAGGCGCTCGACCGCCACGACGGCGACGCGATGGCCGCGTGCTACACCGCCGACGCGCGCTTCAGCGACCCGGTCTTCCCTGACCTGCGCGACGGGCGCGTGCGTGACATGTGGCGGATGCTCTGCCTCGGCGCCAAGGACCTCAAGGCCACGGCCACGCACATCCGCGCGGACGCCCACAAGGGCTCGGCGCACCTGGAGGCCGACTAC
Source organism: Thermoplasmata archaeon (assembly GCA_034667805.1). Classification (GTDB taxonomy): domain Archaea; phylum Thermoplasmatota; class E2; order JACPAO01; family JAHFTW01; genus JAHFTW01. The sequence continues at coordinate 1,339 of JAXDQQ010000055.1, forward strand.
ACTTTCACGCGCACCGGCCGCAAGGTCCACAACGTCATCGAGGCGCGCTTCGTCTTCCGCGACGGCAAGATCGAGCGCCACGCCGACGAGTGGGACTTCAAGGCTTGGGCCGCGCAGGCGCTCGGCCTCATGGGCCGCCTCTTCGGCGGGATGCACCAGTTCCGCGACAAGGTCCGCAAGGACGCCGCCAAGCGCCTGACGCGCTTCGCGGGGCCCGGCGCGCCTCCGCCGCCCTAGAACAGGCCGCCGAAGCCGCCGAGCGGGAAGCCGCCCGAGACGGCGAAGAAGCCCGCGCCGATCATCAGGGCGATGCGCCACGGCGTGGCGAGCCCCCGTTGCAGGAGGCCGGCCAGGCACAGGCCGAGGGACAGCGCGATGATGCCCAGCGTGGCGAACAGCGCCGAAGCCACCTGGTCGTTGGGCAGGTTGTCCTGCACGACGAAGAACAGCATCAGGCGGGCCAGGCACAGGAGGCCGATGCCCACGGCGGCCACGGTCCAGAACAGGCCCAGCTTGGCGGGTTCGGTGTGAGGCTCGTGCGCTTCGCTACGCCGCCAGGGGCGGTCGCGGGCGGTCTCGTGGGTCGGGGCGGCCTCGTACGTCTGCTGGTAGACTTGGCCCGACGGCTGGTACGGCTCCGTGTAGGGCGCCGGACGGATGGGGCGGTTCGGCGTCTCTTGCGGTGGTGCGTAGGGATCGACCATGCAGGGACAGAAGGCGGGGCCTCCAGACCGTTGCGGTGGGGGCGGCCCGGGGCGGAAGGCCACCGATGCTGAACAATGGACAACCGCTGCCCAAAGCCTCCTAAACAGGGTCCAAGGTGGCCTGGTGTGCCCGACGCCCTGGACCGCCGCATCCTGCGCATCCTGATGGCCGACGCCCACACGCCGTTCCGCGAGATCGCCGCGCAGGCGGACACCACGGTGGGGACGGTGCACAACCGCATCAAGCGCCTCAAGGAGCAGGGCGTCATCAAGCGCTTCCTTCCCGAGGTCGACGCGCAGAAGCTGGGCTACGGCATCTGCGCCCTCATCGAGCTGAAGATCGCCGGCGGCCACCTCCTCGAGGTGCAGAAGGAGCTGTCGCAGGACCCGCACATCGTCGCCGTCTACGACGTCACCGGCGAGATGGACACCGTCTTCGTCGGGAAGTTCAAGGACACGCCGGACCTCGACCGCTTCGTCAAGACGACGCTGCAGCACACCCACGTCAAGGAGACGCGGACGAGGTTGGTCCTCAACGTGGTCAAGGAAGGGTTCGCGCCTCGACTGGACGACTGACGGCCGGAACGGTTGCTGCTTCGCTCCCTTTGAACCGCAGCGGAGCCGTTCCTGCTTCATGGCAGGGCAACGTTTTCCGACGCCGACTCCGACACGCCCTAACAGGGATTGCGCGAATCACCTCGGATTCGGAGGCGTTCAGTGTCTTCAGTGAAACGGATTCGTTCCGATTCGTGGAATCCCTGTTCCGCGGAGTCCGCGCCGTTCCATGAGGGCCAAGTCGAAGTCGTTGCCGACGCCCCCGGCGACGCCGACGGCGGAAGGAGGTTTCAGGTCATTCGGGGACCTTGACGGGACCTGCCCTTCCCTGGAGGCGTTCATCTCGTTTGGACCGGTTCGTTCAAGTCCAGAACCCGGCATGCCGAAGTCACCTTCTGGTGGTTCCCATGCCGAAGACCCTGCTGACCTCGAAGCCGTCCTCCGCGAAGGGCAAGACCGGCAAGACCGTCCTGAAGCCCGACGGCAAGGGCAGCAACGGCATGTCGAAGCACGCCAAGATCGCCGCCCCCCCGCTCACGTCCAAAGGCGCCGAGGAGCTCAACCCGTTCCTCATCGCGCAGAAGCAGCTCGACACCGCCGCGGCCGCCATGAAGCTCCCCAAGGCGATGCACGAGTACCTCCGTGAGCCGCAGCGCTTCATGCAGGTCAGCATCCCCGTCCGCATGGACGACGGGACGACCAAGACGTTCCAGGGCTTCCGCTGCCAGTACAACGACGCGCGCGGCCCCACGAAGGGCGGCATCCGCTACCACCCCGACGAGACCGCTGACACCGTCCGCGCCCTGGCGGCCTGGATGACGTGGAAGTGCGCCGTGGCGGACATCCCGTACGGCGGCGGCAAGGGCGGCGTCATCTGCGACCCGAAGAAGCTCTCCACGCGCGAGCTGGAACTCTTGAGCCGCGGCTGGGTGCGCGCCGTGCAGCAGATCGTCGGCGTCGACAAGGACATCCCGGCCCCCGACGTCTACACCACGCCGCAGATCATGGCGTGGATGGTCGACGAGCTCTCCGTCATCCGCGGCCACAACGAGCCCGGCTTCATCACCGGCAAGCCGCTGGCCCTCGGCGGCTCCGCCGGGCGCGGCGACGCCACGGCCAAGGGAGGCATGTACCACCTGCGCGAGGCTGCCAAGGCCCTCGGCCTCAAGCTCAAGGGCGCCACGGTCGCCATCCAGGGCTACGGCAACGCCGGCGACTTCGCCCACAAGCTGGTCACCGAGATGTTCGGCTGCAAGGTCGTGGCCGTGTCGGACTCGAAGGGCGGCATCCACAGCGGACGCGGCCTGGAGTACGCCAAGGTGCACGAGTTCAAGCACCGCAAGGGGAAACTGAAGAACTTCCCCGGCGCCAAGGCCATCACGAACGAGGAGCTGCTGGAGCTGCCGGTGGACATCCTCATCCCGGCCGGCATCGAGAACCAGATCACGGGCGGCAACGCCTCCAACATCAAGGCGAAGATCGTGCTCGAATTGGCCAACGGCCCGACGACGCCGGAGGCCGACGTCATCCTCCACAAGAAAGGAATCCTGGACATCCCGGACTTCCTCGCCAACTCGGGC
>JAXDQQ010000056.1:0-2629 GCA_034667805.1 Thermoplasmata archaeon
GACGGCTTGCGCTCCTGCGCGCCGGCCTTGACCTCGTGCGCCGCGTGGTCGAGCGCCTTGGCGCGTTCCGGGGCCTTGACCTTCTCGACCTGCTCGTCGTAGAGCTGCTCGACGACCTCCCAGACCGTGCGGATGTGCGGGATGGTGATGCTGCCGCCGACGACGAGGGCGACGTTGAGCGCGTCCAGCAGCTCGGCCTTCTTCCAGCCGACCTCGACGCAGCGGTCGCAATGGTAGGCGATGCAGTCGTTGCAGCGCAGCACCGTCGAGGCGACGAGGCCCAGCAGCTCCTTCGTCTTCTCGTCGAGCCCGCCTTGGGCCGTCATGTCGCGGTAGGCGGCGGAGTCGAGGGCGAAGAACCGCTTGAGATCGCGGTGGTCCTCCTTGAGCAGGTTGTCCGTCTTGCGGCGGCGGCTGTTGCGGAACTCGTGCAGGTCCATCCGGTCGGGCTGCTCGGACACACCGTTGGACAAGGGCAGGTCTATACGGCTTTTGCCGGATGGCCGCCACCGTGGCGAACAGGAGGACGATGGGGGCCTGGGAGTGGATCTTGGTCTCCCTCCTCGTCGGCTCCGTCGCCATCATGTTCTGGTACGAGGCGACCACGGACCCGGCGCTCCGGCGCATCCTGGCCTACGTCGACCTCGCCCTCGTCGTCTTCTTCGTGCTCGAATGGGGATGGAGGGTCGTCCGCGCCGACCACAGCGGCCGCTACGCCGCCGGCCACGCCTGGGAACTCGTGGGGATGGTCCCCTTGCTGGCCCCGGTGCCGTCGTTCCTGCGCTTCCTGCGGCTGTTCCGCCTGGTGCGGATCCTGCGCGTCTTCGGCCGCATCGGCCAGGCCATGGGCACCTGGGAGCGCATCGCCAAGGAATCGGCCATCCTCAAGATCGGCGCCGTGGCGGGGTCGATCACCTTCCTGGGGGCGATGCTGGTGTGGGCGCTCGAGCGCAATGCCCCCGACGCGCACATCACGTCGTTCCGCATCGCGGTCTGGTGGGCCATCGTGACCGTCACCACCGTCGGGTATGGCGACGTCACCCCGGTGACGCCGACCGGCCAGTTCGTCGCGGCGCTGCTCATGATCACGGGCATCGGGACCATCGGCGCCCTCGCCTCGTCGGTCGCCAGCGTCCTCGTCGTGAGGAAAGAGGCTGAGGTGGCGGCGGAGGGCATCGTCGCGCCTCCGGTCATGGCCGGCGGGCTCCCCCAACATCTCGAGACGCTGTCCGCGCTGCACGAGCGCGGCCGTCTTACGGACGACGAGTACGCCAAGGCGAAGGCCAAGGTCCTGGCCCCCTGACGCCGCGGTCAGGGGACCACGAAGAACACGACGCCCAGGATGCCGTAGAGGACGAGAAGCAGGGCCCCTTCGTACCAGTTGCTCTCGCCGTCGCTGGCCACGAGGTGCACGAGGAACGTGGCCATGCCGATGGCAGCCGCCATGGTCAGCGGGAAGGTCAGGCTGAACACGCCGTAGGGCAAGGCGGCGCTGACCAGGACGAGGACGGGGAGCACGAAGAGCATCACCTGGATGCCGCTGCCCGTCACCAGTTGGAAGGCGACGTTCATGCGGTCGCGGTGCGCGCTGCGCAGGGCCGAGACGATCTCGACGCTGTTGGCCACGGCGCCGAGGACGATGATGCCGAGGAAGTTCGCCGGCACGCCGTTGGCCAGCGCCACGGGCTCAATGCCCTCGGCGACGATGATGGACATCCAGGCCACGAGCGCGACGCCGGCGACCAGGAGCAGCACGGGCATGCGCTCGATCCACGGCGGCGCCTCGTGCAGCGGGCTATGCCCGGTCGGCTTGGTGTTGAACAGGTGGCGGTGCGTCCGCACCGAGAACACCAGGCCGAGGAGGTACGCGCCCAACAGGACCACGGCGATGGGGAGGCTGAGCGAGGCCGCGCGGTCGGCGCCCGCCTCGCCCGACAGCCCGCCGACGATGGTCGGGATGATGACGGCGAAGCTCGCCAGGACCAATAGCGACGTGTTCGAGCCCGCCGCCTCGATGCTGAAGCGCTGCCGCTCGCGGCCCAGCCCGCCGATCATCATCGCGCCGCCGAGGGCAAGGAGGAGGTTGCCGAGGATGGCGCCGACGATGGCGGCGCGCACGATGGCGTAGAAGCCGTGCAGGAGCGCGGCGCCGACGAGGACGAGCGTCACCATGTTGCTCATCGTCGCGACGAGGAGCGAGCCCAGGCCCTCGCCGAGCCGCCGGGCCACGACCTCGGCGGCCTCGCCGAGCACGAAGGCGCCGCCGGCCAGCGTCAGCAAGGCGGCGACGAAGGCGATGCCCTCGTGGCCGAGCTGGTGCGCCACGATGGCGGCCGGCGCCAGGACCGTCAGCCAGGCGACGGACGGCAGGCGGGGCCGGGGCGGGGGAGGTGCTCCGGCGATCAAGGCCACGCGAGGCCGGACGCGGGCCGCTTCAAAGGGATTCCCGCTTTGGTGCGGGCGCGGCGCGGACGGCCTACGGCTTCGTCAGCTCGTCCTCGAAGGGGTCCTTCTCCTTCTTGCGGCGCTTCTTGTCCGTGACTCCGTTGGTGTGGCGGCCCCACGCCTTCTGCGCCTTGAGGCGCTCGAGGTCCTTCAGCACCGTGTTGGCGTGCGTGAAGACGTTGAC
>JAXDQQ010000057.1:0-9289 GCA_034667805.1 Thermoplasmata archaeon
ATCATGGCCTACGCCGACAACCCGAGCCGGGTCAGCTGCCCGAGCAGCCTCAACGCACGCGTCCTGGAAGGCATCTACGCGCACCTGGCCGACCAGCCGGTGCCCGACTGGCTCGATGGCGGCGGCTACTACGCCATGGACCCATGGGACTACGTCCAGGTCGAGTGCCCGCTGCCTCCGCCCGGGCCGTTGTAGGCGTCCCGACGTCGGCCCTACTCGATGCGCATAGGCCCAGAGCCAGGAAGCCCCGCAGCCAGGTCGGGACCGCAGAGAAGCGACGGCGTGTAGGCACCTGGCGCCGGTCGCCGGGCCAAGACGAAGTCGACGACGGCCAACGCACCCGTGACGGTGAGCGAGTAGCCGTTCGCGACCTTGATGCGAGCCGTCTTGATGTCTCCGTCCCCGTTTCGCGCTTCCCCCCACACGAACGTCGGCCGCTCGTCCCGCTGGCGGGCGTCGGGGCCACGGACGCGTCCCGCGACCCGCGCCTTGAGGAACCGCTGCACGGGAGCAAGACCTAGCACGGCCCGGAAGAGATGCGCTCGGCGCGCCATCGCGATGCGCCGCGGTGACGTGGCCGTGAAGACCTCGATGTCCGGGATGCCCGTCGTGACAAAGGCCGTCGCCAGGTCTCCCCACGGGATGGCCATCGCGGACTTTTCGCCGTCGCCGAAATCGATGCGACGCACATGGTGCCCGATGCGGACGTCGCGCAGCATGCCGCCCTCGCGGATGCGCCCGCCGCGCGCCGCGCCTTCGATGGTGGTCTTGGTCGTGCCGGGCGACAGCCCCGAGCGCGTGTCGAACCCGAGCGCCAGGTGGGTCGCGTCGGGGAGAGCGCCCTTGAGCGCCGCGGCGACGCAATCCGTCGGGATGACGTCGAAGCCGACCGCAGGGCACACGACGATGCCGGCACGACGGGCGTCGGCGTCCCGCGCCAGCGTCGCCTCGAGCACGTCGACCTCGCCCGTGATGTCGAGGTAGTGGCAGCCCGCCCTCAGGCAGGCGTCGACCATGGGTCGCGCCGTGGCCGAGAAGGGCCCGGCGCAATGCAGCACGAGCTCCACGCCTTGCAGGTTCCTTCGCACGGCCTCTTCGTCGTCCAAGCCGAAGGCCCGGTGGGCAAGGCCGAGCTCGGTCGCGAGGGCCTGGACCTTCTCCGGGTCACGGCCCGCGAGGATCGGCGTCCAGCCCCGACGCGCCGCTTCGCGCGCGATGAGGTCGCCCGTGTAGCCATAGGCGCCATAGATCATCCAGGCGCCGTGGCCGGACTGGCCCGGTTTCGTCCGCGACGGTTTCACGCGGGCCGACCAACCCGTGCGGTGCTAAGAACGCGGCAGCGGACCGACCTTCCGTAGGCCGCCAGGCCCCGGGGCGCGCCTCCACGCCCTGACCCAACACCTAAATGGACCCCTTGCGTAGGGAGGTTCCCGTTGCGCATGACGAAGTTCGTCGTGGTCACGGGCGGCGTTCTGTCGGGGCTCGGCAAGGGCATCACGACGAGCTCGATCGGGGCCCTACTCAAGGCTCGAGGCGTGAGCGTCACCGCGGTCAAGATCGACCCGTACCTCAATTCGGACGCGGGCACGATGAACCCGTTCGAGCACGGTGAGGTCTTTGTGCTGCAGGACGGCGGCGAAGCCGACCTCGACCTCGGCAACTACGAGCGCTTCCTGGACATCCCCCTCTCGCGCGACAACAACATCACGACGGGCAAGGTGTACAAGGCCGTCATCGACAAGGAGCGCCGCGGCGACTACCTCGGCAAGACCGTGCAGATCATCCCGCACATCACCAACGAGATCCGTGACTGGATCCTGCGCGTCGGCGCCAAGTCGGGCGCGGACGTCTGCCTCGTCGAGGTCGGCGGCACGGTCGGCGACATCGAGTCCGCGCCGTTTTTGGAGGCCATCCGCCAGCTGCACCGCAAGGTCGGCCATGCCAACGTCTTCCTCGTCCACACCTCTCTGGTGCCCGTCGTGGGGGCCGTCGGCGAGCAGAAGACCAAGCCGACGCAGCACACGGTGCGCGACCTGAAGGCCATCGGTCTCCACCCGGACATGATCGTCTGCCGCAGCGCGCAGCCCCTGCTGCCCGACATCCGCGAGAAGATCGCCAACTTCTGCGACGTCGACGAGGCCGCCGTCATCTCGGCGCACGACGCGCGCAGCATCTACGAGGTCCCGCTCATCCTCGAGGAGCAGGGCGTCCCCGACACCATCCTCAAGCACTTCGGCATGAAGCCCAAGGCAGCCGACCTGCGGCCGTGGACGGAGCTCGTCGACCGCATCCTCAACCCGACGCATGAGGTCACCGTCGCCTTCGTCGGCAAGTACACCGACTTGTCCGACTCGTACCTCAGCATCAACGAGGCCCTCCGCCACGCCGGCGCCAGCCTCGACACCAAGGTCAAGATCGCCTACGTCGAGGGCGAGGACCTCGAGGCGCACGACAAGGAGGCCTGGCGCAAGGTGCGCGAGGCGGACGCCGTCCTCGTCGGCCCCGGCTTCGGCTCCCGCGGCACCGAGGGCAAGATCCGCGCCGTCCAGCACGCCCGCGAGAACAATGTTCCCTTCCTCGGCATCTGCCTGGGGTTCCAGCTCGCCATCGTCGAGTTCGCGCGCAATGCGTGCAACCTGCACAACGCCAACTCGACGGAGATGGACGTCAACACGCCGCACCCCGTCATCTGCATCCTCCCCGAGCAGTACGAGATCCAGGAACTCGGCGGCACGATGCGCCTCGGCGCCTACGAATGCGTGCTCAACAAGGGCAGCCTCGCCGCGGAGCTCTACGGCAAGGAAGTCGTCTCCGAACGCCACCGCCACCGCTACGAGATGAACCCGGAGTACGTCCAGCAGATGGAGAAGAAGGGCCTCGTCTTCTCGGGGAAGATGCCCGACCGGCCCATCATGGAGATGATGGAACTGCCGCAGGACGTGCACCCGTTCTTCATCGGCGGCCAGTTCCACCCCGAGTTCAACTCGCGTCCGCACCGCCCCGGCCCGCTCTTCGTCGGCCTCGTCCAGGCGGCGCTCATCCAGAAGGGCGTCCTGCACAAGGGCCCTGAACCGGTCGCCGCCGCCTAGGAGTGACCTGTGAAGCGCTCCACTGCGAAAGCGCCGAAAGATGGGATGTGCAAGGAGACCTACACCGACGGCACCGTCTCGGCCAAGGGCCGCTACGCCCAAGGCAAGCGCGTCGGCCTCTGGCAGCATTTCCTGCGCAACGGCCAGCTGCGCGCCGTCGGCCGCTTCACGGACGGCCAGATGACCGGCCAATGGAAGTGGTACCGCAAGGAGGGCCAGCTTTGGCAGGTCGGATCGTTCAAGGACGGCAAGCAGCACGGTGTGTGGACGCGGTACAAGCCGTCCGGGGACGTGCACGACCGCCGCACGTTCGTCGCCGGAAAGGTGTCCAAGCCGACCCGCCGCAAGTCCTAGCGCCCCCCTGATATAGGGGAAGATTCTGGCCGGAACGTGGACCAGAACGACTACGCCGCCCTCCTGAAGCAGGCGCGCGCCAACCTGCCGCAGAACGTCGGCAACAAGGAGCGCTGGGCCCTGCCCCGCCCCGACGTCATCATCGAGGGCCGCATGACCCTCCTGCGCAACTTCAAGGAGATGACCGTCGCCACGCGCCGCGAGCCGGACCACATGGCGAAGTTCCTCCTCTCCCAGATCGGCACCGCCGGCTCCGTCGACGGCGACCGCCTCGTCTTCACCGGCAAGGTCACCCCGCAGAAGATGCAGGGCGTCCTCGACGACTACGTGGAGACCTACGTGCGCTGCGCCGAGTGCGGCGCCCCCGACACGCACATCGAGAAGGACGCCCGCACCAGCATCCTGCGCTGCGAGGCCTGCGGCGCCCACACGCCCATCAAGGCCCGCAAGGCGCGCCGCCCCGAGGCCGCCGTCAAGGAAGGCGGCACCTACGAGGTCCGCCTCATGCAGCCGGGCCAGCGCGGCGAGGGCAAGGGCTCCTACGAGGGCTACATCTTCATCGTGCCCGGCGGCCAGGTGGGCCAGACCGTGTGGGCGCGCGTCAACAAGCTCAGCGGCAAGATGGCCTTCGCCGAGCTGTCGCAGAAGCCGAAAGAATGATTCAGCAGATCCACGGCTGATTCAGCGGATTGCACCGCAAATAAAGGCTAGGGAAAAGAGGGAAGACGCTGGGGCGAGCGTTTCGTTGAATCCGGCTGGATCCGCTGAATCCGTTTACTCTTCCTCTTCCTCAAGGCCCGGGGTGCCGGTGCCGGCCTTGCCCTGGCCGGTCTGCGAGCCACCGAAGTTGCCGCCCGACTGGCTGCCGAAGTTCTGGCCGCCCTGACCGCCCTGGCGCTGTTGGCCTTGGCCGCCCTGGGTGCCGGTCTGGCTGCCCGACTGCTTCCCCTGGTTGCCCTGCGATCCGCCCTGCTGTCCACCGGCCATCATGGGGCGGTCCGGGTTGACCGGCGGGTAGGGGTCGCCGCGGCCGGACTCGTTGCCGCCCTGCGTCGTCCGCTCCTGGTTGCCCTTGGAGCCGTCCGACTGGCCGCCCTGCGATTGTCCGCGGGACTGGCTGCCCGACCGGCCCTGGTTGACCTGGTCGGACTCGAAGGTCTCCGGGCCCCCGGCGGGCGAATTCTTGCCGCCCGCCTGGGCTCCCTGGCCCTTGCCCGCGTTGGCCTGATTCTGGTTGCCCGTGCCGGCCTGGTTCTGGTTGGCTTGGTTGCCCTTGGTGTTGTCGTTCGTCTTCTGTGTCATGGGTGCCACCTCCGTGATGGTACCGGGACACCCAGGGTCGTGACGATAACCGTTGCCCAACGGGCCCGCGGAACGGCCCGTAGGCAAGCCGTCTTTTCCGTGGCCAGGCGCCCGGCAACCCGAGGAAAAGGCCGCTGACGCCTCAAGCCAGGCGCTGCTGCCCCTTCTTGGGACGCTTGGCCCGACCCGCGACGGGTCCGTCGGTGCGCATCGAGCGCAGCAGCGCGATCTCCTTGCGCCAGGAATCTGGTCCGTCCGGCGTCTCGAGGATGCCCGCGATGCCATCGAGGCGGCGGTCGTTGACGAGGGTGCGGAAGAACTCCAGGCCGAGGAGGCCTTGGCCGATGGTGTCGTGGCGGTCGAGGCGGGCGCCGCACGGCTGCTTCGAGTCGTTGAGGTGGAAGGCAACGAGCCACTTGCGGCCGACCTCGGCCTCGAAGGAGTCCCACACCTCGTCGTAGCGGTCCACCCAGTCGTAGCCGCAGGCCCAGGAGTGCTGCGTGTCGATGGTGACACCGACGCGCGGGCTGCCGACCTGCTCGATGAGGTAGCCGATCTCTTCCCATGAGTGGCCGACGTTCGAGCCTTGCCCGGCGGCGTTCTCGAAGACGACCTTGACCTTGGAGCCCTTCGTCTCGTCGATGCAGGCCGCGGCGGCGGCCGCGATGCGGTCGAGGCACGGCTTGCGCACGGCGGCCTCGTCGCGGCGCCGCTTGTCCTCCTCGAGGTGGCTGCCGGGATGCACGTTGAGCCACTCGATGCCAAGCGCCTCGGTGCGGTGCATCTCGTCGAGGAAGGCCTGGCGGCTCGCCTCGCGCTTGACGGGGTCGGGGTTCCCGAGGTTGATGAGGTAGCCGGCGTGCACCATCGCGGGGCCGAGCTTGGCCGACTCCATCGACTTGCGGAACAGCATTGCCTCTTCCGGCGCGATGGGCTTGGCGTTCCATTGGCGCTGGTTCTTGCAGAAGATCTGCAGCGTCTCCCCGCCGATCGCCAGGCACTCGGCCACGGCGTTGTGGTGGCCGCCCGCGATGGAGTTGTGGGCGCCCAGCTTCATCATCGGGCGCGGATTCGGCGGTTGCTACTTAGTCGCAGATGACGCAGATTTCGCAGAGGCCAGAGGGTATCTGCGTCATCTGCGGAATCTGCGACCAACTGGGCCTATGAGCGCCCTTTGCCGATGTCGAGGAACACGCGCCACTTCTGCTCGCGGAAGCCGGCCACCGCGCCCTTGGGCGTCAGGAGGATTGGCGACCTTAGCAAGCCGGGCGTCGTGGCCAGGATGTCGCGCAGCGCCTCCGGCGGAGTCGCCTCGCCCTTGGGCAAGAGGCGCGGCAGGTCTGGGCACTTTGGATCGACGAGCGGCCACAGTCCGCCCAGGCCTTTGGCGAGCCGGTCCAAGTCGTCTGCCTTCGGCGGCTGGCGCATGAGGTCGAACGCCTTGTCCGCGGCGTAGTGGTTCTGCTTGAGGAAGCGCAGCGCGTCCTCCGTGTCCGCGTGCCCCACGCGTCCCCAGAACGTCACGCCGCTCGACATCGGTCAGGCCCCCTCGGACGGCATCACTTCGCCCGCGTCTCGACGGCCTTGCCGCTTTTGCCGCCGGCCTTCGCGTGCGCCGGGACGGCTGGGTTGTGCTGGTACTCGTCGACGTACTCCTGCCCGGACAGCTTGCGGATCGCCTGCATGATCTCGTCGGTCACCTTGCGGCAGACCTCCTTGTCGTCCTGCTTGCCCCAGTAGCGCGAGAAGTCCAGGGGTTCGCCGATGACCGCCGCCGTCTTGCTGAAGTACTTCGTCTTGCCGCCCTTCGGCTTGGCCTCGAAGGTGCCGACCATGGCGGCCGGGATGACGGGGACGCGCATCTCCAGGGCAAGGCGGGCGACGCCGGTGTGGCCCTTGTGCAGTTTCCCGTTGAGGCTTCGCGTGCCCTCGGGGTAGATGCAGAACAGGTTGCCCTCGCGTATGGCCTGCTTCGCGGCCTCCATGGCGCCGGTGTCGCCCTTGCCGCGCTCGAGCTTGATGATGCCCCACTGGCGGAAGAACCAGGCCTTGACGGGCTTGGAAAAGTGCTCGGCCTTGCTGATGTTGACGATGGTGCGCCGCGTCGCCATGGGCAGGACGACGTGGTCGAGCGCGGAGAGGTGGTTCGAGGCGATGATCGCGGCGCCCTTCTTCGGGATGTTCTTGCGCCCGACCACCTTGACGCGGAACGTAGGGCGGACGAGGCCCACGGCGAGGGGACGCATCACTTGCCACAGGAACGTCATGGTCGGTTCGCGCCAACCGGTCAGGAGTTAAATACGGTCCTTCCGTCGCGCGGCCCGCAGGGGATGCTTGAGCGTCCCAGGCATTGCCGAGTTCGTCTAACCTGGTAGGGCGCAAGCCTGGAAAGCTTGTGACGGGAAACCGTCTTGAGAGTTCAAATCTCTCACTCGGCGCTGGGCGGAAGAGCCGCGCGAACGGAGTGAGCGCATGGTCTACCGCCGCATAGGCCGTCGCGACGCCGACGAAGCCGGCCCGGCCCGCGAGCGCAGCGAGCGGTCGGCCCTGCCGATGGCGCGGGCCGTCCCGCAGGGAACTTGCCGCGAGGCGGCGCGGGCCGTCCCTTAAGCAGCCGGCGGCGTCCGTCGCGCCTCGATCCTGCGCACGACCCACAGCGCCGCGTAGCCGAGGGTCAGGGCGCAGTTGGCGAGGAAGGCCCACACGATGGCCTGCCAGAGCCAGGGCACGTTGTTCGACGCGTCGAGGCCGAAGGCGAAGAGGTCGACCATGACGTGCAACGCGATGGCGGCCCACATCCCGAACCGCCACGCGACGAGGCCGGCGACGAGGCCGAAGAGCGCGGGGAGGATGATGTGCACCCAGGTGCCGTAGCCGCTGTGCGCGAACCCGAAGACTAGGGCTTGCACGACGACGGCGACGCCCATCGGCATCCGGCGCGAGAGGCCGGTCTGCAGCAGGCCGCGGTAGACCAGTTCCTCAGGGAAGCCGGCGGCCAGAGAGATGACGACGGCGTGGTAAAGGGTCATGTTGTCGTAGATCGACGCCTCGTTGCTCTGCGACAGCTCGTCGACGCCGCTCAAGAGGAGGTTGATGGCGATGGTGGTGACGAGGAGGACGGGGAACACCAGGACGCCGAGGAGGAGGGAGGAGCCTTCGTTGCGTGGCCCCAACGTCTGCCCGCGCACCAGCACCGGCACGCCCGATGGTGACCTCGACCAGCGCAGTTCGGACCGCTGGCCGAACGGGACGCCCGCGGCGACGAGCCGGCGGGCCAGGCTGCGCGGGGTCTGGCGGAGGATGTCGCGAGGCCGGTCGCTGGCGAAGAGGATGAACCCGAGCGTCAGGTAGCCGAGGTCCTCGACCAGCTTGTAGAGGTAGAGGCTGGAAAGCTCGTGGCGCGTGAAGGCGCGGAACGTGAAGCCTCCCTGCAAAAGCGGCCCGAAGGAGTCGAGGATGCCCCAGGCAGTCTGCCACAGGGGCACAGTCATGATGCCGATCCCGGCCGCCTGGAGCCAGCGGTGCCCGACGATGCGCGCGGCGATCGCGGTCCCTGCGCCGAGGAGCCAAGGAACGGCGTAGAAGGACCAGCGCGGGAACAAGGCAGGGAGCAGGGCGGTGGCCAGGCCGTCGCTTGTCCACGGCCAGTGCATGCTACGCCCCGGGGCTCGGCGGCGCCGGCGGAGCCCGCGCCCGTGACGAGGGCGTTGGCGACCGCCATGTCTTCGGGTACGTCCCTTTGCGCAGCACGACGCGCGACGGCGTCGCGGCGATGCCCTTGTCGGCCTCCATGACCTGGTGGCTCGTCATCTTGGCCTCCGCCAGGGCGACGAGCTCGCCCTTGAGCGTGTAGAGGGCGACCTGCTCGCCAGCCTCGATGCCAGCGTCGAGCTGCGCGACGCCGATGCACGCGAGGGGAGCCCCATGGCACACGGCATCCACGGCGGAGTCGCGCAGGACGATGGCGTTGAGGTGGGCCGTCACGGATTCGACCGGCTTGACGACGCGGCGGATGGGGCCCTCGTCCTTGTCCGACTCCCAGAACGCCTTGGCGTCGATGCAGTCGTGGAGGGTGACGAGGTCGTCCTCGGTGAAGAGGCCCGTGCGCGTGCGGCGCAGCTCCTGCATGTGCCCCTTCGTGCCAAGCGCCTTGGCGAGGTCGACGCAGAGGTTGCGCACGTAGGTGCCGGCCTGGCAGCCCACGCGGAACAGGACGTCGCGGCCGGAGACCTCGAGGACGTCGAGGTAGTAGATGCGGCGGATGCGCGGCCGGCGGGCGACGGCGGAGCGCACCGGTGGCGTCTGCGAGATCTTGCCGACGAACTGCGCGGCGGCGGCCTTGACGGCGCCCTCGTCGCGGTCCTCGTGCAGCCGCAGCACGGCGATGTACTCCTTGCCGGCGGTGAGCAGGGCGGCGACGGACTTGACGGCGCCGTTGATGGTGACAGGCAGCGCGCCGGTGACCTTCGGGTCCAGCGTGCCGCCGTGGCCGACCTCCTCGATGCCGAGGGCGTTGCGCAGCCAGGCGGCGACCTGGTGGCTCG
>JAXDQQ010000058.1:0-3844 GCA_034667805.1 Thermoplasmata archaeon
GGCCGGCGCGGCCAGGAAGGCCGAGCCGAGCGGCGCGTAGGCCTTGTGGCCGGCGGCCGCGATGAAGTCGAGGTGCTCCGGGTGGCCGGGCGTCCGCGCGTCGATGGGCGCGTGCGCGTAGAGCTGCGCCGCGTCGACGAGGATGCGGGCGCCGGCGTCGTGCGCCAGGCGCGCCAGCTTGTGCACCGGGGGCATGACGCCCGTCACGTTGCTTGCGCCCGTGACGGCGAGCAGCTTGACCGGGGTCTTGGACATGCCAAGGAGGCGCTCCACCTCGTCGAGGAGGAGGGTGCCCTCGCCATCGACGGGCGCGCGCAGGACCTTGCCGCGGCGGCGGTGCGGCAGGTCGTTGGAGTGGTGCTCCGCCTGGGTGACCAAGGTGGCGCCCTTGACGTCGGCCATGAGGTGCGCCGCGAGGTCGAGGGCCTGCGTGGTGTTGCCCGTCAGGCAGATCGGCTGCGTCTGCGGGTCGGCGCCGATGAAGCGGCCCAGCGTCAGGGCGGCCTGGTCGAAGGCCTCGCTGGACTCCTGCGACAGCGTGTGGTGGCCGCGGTGCACGTTGGCGTAGTGGTTGGAGAGGAAGTCGGTGACCGCGTCGAGGACGGGCTTCGGGGCATGCGTGCTTGCCCCATGGTCGAGGTAGACCAGGCGGCGCTTCTTGCCATCAGGGCCACGGATGCGGCGGCGCAGGATGGGGAACTGCCGGCGCACCCGCCTGACGTCGAACACCACGTCCAGAGGATGGCTCGGAGGAGGATAGGGGTATCCCCGTCCATCGACGGCCTCGCTTCTAGTCCCAGGAGTCGCTTCCCATCCGCGGCCCTCTATTCCCATAGCCTAAAACCCAGGGGTCCGTCCGAGCGGCGTGGCCTCCCCTGCCCGCCCAGTGAGCGCTGCCCGCCCCGCCCCGTCCAATGGCCGCCCGGGGTCGGACGCCGTCATCGAGGTGCGCGACCTCGTCAAGCAGTACAAGGACGGCACCCAGGCCGTCAAGGGCATTTCCTTCTCGGTCCGCAAGGGCGAGATCTTCGGCTTCCTCGGCCCCAACGGCGCCGGCAAGACGACCACGATGCGCATCCTCGGCACGCTGCACCACCAGACGTCCGGCACCGCCAAGGTCCTCGGGCTCGACCTCCCCAAGCATTCCAACGAGGTGCAGAAGCGCATCGGCTTCGCCATGCAGGAGATCGGCATGGACGAGCTGGCCACGGCGCGCGAGATGCTGGTGCTGCACGCGCGGCTCTACGGCATCCCGAAGAAGGAGGCGGTGCTGCAGGCCGAGGAGCTCCTCAAGACCTTCGACCTGGCCGAGCACGCCGACCGCCGCGTCACGCGCTTCTCCGGCGGCATGCAGCGCCGCCTCGACCTCGCGGTCTCCCTCATCCACACTCCCGAGGTCCTCTTCCTCGACGAGCCTTCCACGGGCCTCGACCCGAAGTCGCGCAGCGACCTGTGGCGCGTGCTGCGCAAGCTGCAGGCGCAAGGCATCACGATGCTGCTCTCGACGCACTACATGGAGGAGGCGGACGAGCTGTGCGACCGCATCGCCATCATCCACGCCGGCCGCATCGCCGCCATCGACACGCCGGAGAACCTCAAGCGCTCCGTCGGCGCCGACACGGTGCGCATCACGTTGGGCTCGCAGCCCACCGACACGCAGCGCCGCGCCCTCGACCGGGCCTTCGGGGCGCACAACGTCTCGTTCCAGGACGGCAACCTGGACCTGCGCGTCAAGGACGGCGGCAAGGCCTTGCTGCCCGCCCTCCAGGTCGTGGCCGACCAAGGCATCGCCGTGCGCGAGACGCGCGTGCTGACGCCGACCTTGGAGGACGTGTTCCTGCAGTATACCGGCGCTCGCTTCTCCGAGGCTCAGAAGGCCGCCGAGGCGCCGAAGGAAGACGAGAAGGGCCGCAAGGGCAAGGATGCCAAGTCTCCGGCCGCCGCTGAACGGACCCTGGAGGCGGCCTGATGGGCCAGCTCCGCAGCTTCGGCCTGATGTACGGCCGCAACATGCGCCAGATGCCGCGCATCCCCGTCGTCCTGGTCTTCGGCATCGTCATGCCGGTCATCCAGCTCCTGCTCTTCGGCAGCCTGTTCGAGACGATCACCCAGCTGCCGGCCTTCCAGCAGGCTTGGCCGGACGTCAACTACCGGGCGTACATCGCGCCCGCCATCATGCTCTTCACCATCTTCGTCGGCATGGCCAACTCCACGGCGGCCCTCATCGTCGACCTGCGCACGGGCTACTTCGACAAGCTGCGCACGACGCCGGCCCGCCCGTGGCAGGTCATCGTCGCCCGCCTGCTCGCCGAGATGACGCGCGTCTTCTTCCAGGGCCTGCTGGTCCTGCTGCTCAGCCTGGCGCTGGGCGCCACCATCATCACCGGGCCGCTCGGCGCGCTCGTGATGCTGCTCCTGGCCGTCTTCTTCAGCGGCTGCACGGCCGGCTTGGCCGTCATGGCGCTGTCGATGAAGACGAAGTCGGACCAGGCGACGCAGTCGGCGTTCCCGCTGTTCTTCGTGCTGCTGTTCCTCAGCTCGGCGTTCCAGGCGACCGCCGCGATGCCGGACTGGCTGCAGACCGTCGTGAAGTACAACCCGGTCAACTACCTCACCGAGGTGCTGCGCCAGCTCATGGTCGGCGTCAACAAGGACGGCAAGATGGTCGCGGAGTGGCCCATCGCCGACATGGGCATCGTCCTCGGCGTCAGCCTGGTGGCCGCGGTCCTTCTGGGCCTGCTCAACCGGCGCGTGTACAAGTCGAGCGTCGAGAACCGTTAGCGTCGCCGCGACAGGCCGACGGCGGCCAAGCCAAGCGCCAGCAAGCCAAGGCCGAACGACGGCGCCGGGGCATCGTGCCCCGAGTGCGCCTGCGCCAAGACCGGCTGCCCGTCCAGCAACACCTGCTGCAAGGCGAAGGAGGCAAGGAAAGTGGGGGTCTCCTTGGTCGAGGCCTTGAGGTAGAGCGCGACGGCGCCGCCGCTGGACTCGATGGTCGCGATGGCTTCGGGGCTGGGCTCGCCGACGAGCGACACGATGAGGTCGAGGGGATAGCGCTCCTCGGCGCGGTAGGTGCCGCCGTTCGGGTCGTCGTCGGTGACGTCCCATTGCTGCTCTGGCGGGATGAAGATCTCGCGCGGCTCCGTCGTGATGGTGAGCCAGCCGTGCGCCGTGCGCTCGATGGACTCGAAGGAGACGTGGACGGGCGAGAGCGAGGGCACCACGCCGGACGTGCAGGCGTCCGCGGTCCAGGACCAGATGAATTCGCCATGCAGCACCAGCGGCTCGTCGGCCTCCGGCACCGGTGGGCAACCGTCTGGAGTCTTCTTCGAGCAGTCCGCGTCGTCAGGGAAGGCCAGGTCGATCTGGGGCGTCGTGTCGGCGCAGGCTTGGACTCCGGGAAGGACCAGGAGCAACAGCACCGCGCACCACCGCAGCATGCCCGAGAAACTCGGCAAGACCAGGATAAGCATTGTGTGCATCGGATGGAAATCGGGCGGCCCGACGTTTAGTGGACTTTGCCCGCGAGCGGAGCGAGCGGGCGGCTAGCCGATCCACGGGTTGTCGGCCCACGGCAGCGCCGGAGGGACCTCAGGGCTCACGCCGTGCCAGCGCAGCGTGTATGCGCCGGAGTTCCCGTCGAAGACCAAAAGGTCGCTGCCGCCCAGGGCAAGGACCTCGAGCACCTCTGGCGCCTGCCCGGCGCGGTGCGGCTCGCCGGCCGGCTCCTCGCTGGGGAGGTAGACGCCGACGCTGGGGAGGTCGGGCCAGTTCTCCTTGGAGAAGTCGGCCGCCCAGACGCCGGCGTGGTACATCGAGACGAAGAGCGTGCCGTTGGCGAGGA
>JAXDQQ010000059.1:0-5823 GCA_034667805.1 Thermoplasmata archaeon
CCACGGCTCGGCCAGGCCCGTGACGTTCTGCCACGTCGCGGTCGCCATCCGAGCGGTGAGGGTGGATGCCATCGGGTCTGCGCCGGGGACCGGGAGCACGAGGGCCTCTACCACCAGCGTGTCCATCTCGTACACGGCGCCTTCGTGGAACTGCTGGTCCCAGAAATCGCAAGTCTCGTTGTCTCGGCAGAACTCCGTCATGCCGCCGAAGGGATACGAGGCCGCGGGCGAGGCTTCGGGGTCCGGCGTCGCCGGCGCCGGGTCCGGCACGGCGGCGTCCAGGCAGCCGGCGGCCGCCACGAGCAAGGAACACAGGGCGATCGCGAGTCGCACGCGTCGAGGTCGTGGCGTCGGCATAAGATGCTTGTGGCGGCTCCGTGCCGGGCGGTCGGCGCGGGAGGTCAGGGCGGGCCCGCATCCGATGGACCCGGTCGCCGGATGCGGAGCTGCAAGTCCTGGGCCACGGCGGATTCCGTGAAGTCGAGGTCCACGCCGTACGTCTCGCGCAGGCTCCAGGCGGCAAGCAGGGCCAAGCCGAGGGAGGCCGCCATGAGCAGGATCGCCGAGGCGGCGAGGCCCAGGCTGGGCGCGAGCCAGCGGAACGCCGGCACGAAGAACAGCACGGAGCCGCGCACGAGGTTGGGCGCTGCCGTCGCGACGGTGGCGCGCAGGTCGGTGCCGAACTGCTCCGCCGCGACCTGGACGAAGACGGCCCAGTACCCGACGCCGAAGCCCAACGCGGCGCAGAGCGCGTAGAACAGCGTGCTGGAGGCCCCGTGCAGGAGCAGGAACGCGCCGCTGACCAGGAGCGTGAAGTCGATGAAGAGCAGGATGGCGCGGCGGCGGCTGCGCAGCAATTGGCTCAAGGCGCCGCTGCCGAGGCTGCCCATCGACGCCCCGACGTAGGCGACGAGGACGGCCTTGCCCGCCTCGACCGTGCCTTGGATGCGCAGCGCGCCGGCGACCTCGGGTGAAAAGGTGACGATGATGCCGATGGCGCACCAGAGCGGCATGCCGACGAGGAACACCTTGCCCAGCCGCGCGAGCCGGTCGCCGTTGCCGCGGAACCAGACGAATCCAGTGGATTGGCGGGAGCCTGCGAACATTCGCAGGTCGCCGCGTTCGGAAGAGGCGCCGCTCTTCGCGTTGCGCTTGAACATCCCCGACTCCGCCACGGCGATGCGCAGGACGAGGAGGAAGAGGCCGAGGACGCCCCCGGTGACGTACGCGAGGCGCCAGTCGAGCTGCGAGACGAAGAACCCCGCCGCGGCGCCGAGGATGCCGACGGCCGAGACGACCATCGTGCCATAGCCGCGCAGCTTGGCCGGCAACGCCTCGGACACCAAAGTGACGGCGGCACCGAGTTCGCCGGCGAGGCCAAGCCCGGCCAGGAAGCGGACGGCCGCGTACATCGGCACGGTCGTGACGGCGGCGTTGGCGA
Source organism: Thermoplasmata archaeon (assembly GCA_034667805.1). Lineage (GTDB taxonomy): Archaea > Thermoplasmatota > E2 > JACPAO01 > JAHFTW01 > JAHFTW01. Next base: position 1,442 of record JAXDQQ010000059.1, read on the forward strand.
GGTTGGCCAGCGAGTAGAGGGCGATGGAGCCGAAGAGGACCGACCGTCGGCCGCGCTTGTCGCCGAGGACGCCCCAGACGATGCCGCCGAGCAGCAGGCCGGCCATCTGCCACATGAACAGGTTGCCGCCGACGTCAAGCAGGTCGGCCTTGGCGACGCCGAGCGCCGTCAGGCTCGGGTTGCGGACGATGCTGAAGAGCAGCAGGTCGTAGATGTCGACGAAGTAGCCGAGGGCGCCGACGAGGACGACGCGGCTGAGCACTTGCCGCATACCGCCGGGACCGGCCACGGCTCCCTACCGGAGGGGGGCCTTTTCAACCAGCGTCCCCTCGGCTGCAGCAATGCCCGTGACCGCCGTCAACTTGAGGGCCCTGGAAGCCCGCCGCTACCAGGACCCGGTGCCCAACTCGCAGATCCGCATCGACCACAACTCGACCATCACCCTCGTCGCCCGCGAGGCCGACGACCGCATCCGCGTCGAGTTCGGCTACACGACGTCCTACGGCGCCCTCGGCGTCGTCAAGGTCGAGGGGTCCCTGCAGTTCACGGCGCCCAACGCGGGCGCTTCAGCGGAAGGCTGGGCCACGACGCGCAACCTCCCCTCCGACGTCGCGCAGCAGGTGCACTCCGCCATCATGGCCGCCGCCGTGCCCGAAGCGGTCGGCCTCGCCAAGGACATCCGCCTGCCTCCGCCCATCCCGCTGCCGCAGATCCAGTTCCAGGGCCAGCAGGCCGCCAAGCCGGCCCCCAAGGACAGCTACGGCAGCCCCGAGATCGGATAGCCGATTCAGCGGAGGGCGTCGGATTCAGCCGAGGGAGGCGCCCTAGCGGCAGAATCGGTTGAATCAAGAGGTCGAATCCGCTGAATCAGCCCATGGACGCGGTGCGTTGGGCGCGCTGGCTCTTCGGCAGCAACGCCGCCATCAACCTGGCCATCTCCGTCCGTGGCCTCGTCGACCCACGCGGCTACGCAGCCTCGTTCGGCGTCGAGGCCGGCGAGCTGGCCTGGCTCGTCCGCCTCTGGATGGGGCTCGTCCTGATGTTCGGGGCGTTGTTCCTGCTCGTCGCCTTGGACCCTCGACGCAACGCGGCCCTGGCGAAGGTCAACTGGGCAGAGAAGACCGTCACGGCCACATGCGTCACGCTGGGCTTCGCGCAAGGCGAAGTCCCCGGCTCCCTCATGCTGCTCGTCGTCGCCACGAACTGGCTGTGGATCCCCTTCCTCCTCTGGAACGACGTGGCTTTGCGGCGCGCCGTGCGCTCGCCCCAGGCTTGATCCTGCGATTCATACGGCTTATCAACCAGCCGGCGCGTCCCCAGAGTGCATGGCCGTCTACCAGCCCAAGGGCGGGTCCACGAACACCGCCCCCGCGACCACCCAGTTCGAGGTGCGCCACTCCAACCCCAACGACATCGAGTCGCTGCGCGCCGAGCTCGCCCGCGAGCAGGAGCGCCTGCGCAAGCTGTGGGACGCCTTCAAGTCGCAGGAAGACGAGCTGTCCGGCCTCAAGTCCACCTCGACGCTCTCCAGCACCTCGGCCGTCGCCGATGCGCGCACGGTCGACTCGCTGCGCCGCGAGGTCGAGCTCTTGTCCGGCGACCTGCGCCGCGCCGGCGAGGCGCAGCGCCGCCTCGAGGAGGAGAACGTCGGGCTGCGCGAGCAGGCCAAGACGAGCGACGAGGTCGCCCGCCGCGCCGCCGCCATCCAGTCCGACCTCGAGCAGGAGCGCGAGCGCCTGGCCAAGCTCTACGTCGTCTACGAGGAGGTCGAGACGGAGCGCGCCCGCCTCGAGCAGCACATCAAGGAATGGGACTCCTGGTACCACGGCGTCTCGCCCCACCTGGCCGAGATCTGCCGCAGCATCGGCGGCGCGCCGCACCAGAAGTAGGACGCAGATTCCGTAGCCTGGCATCTTGGCGGTTGCACTCGATCTGTGGAATCCGTTGGAGCGGAGGTGCGAAGCGCAATCCGTGGAATCTGCGCTCGCGGGGACACCCCTTGGCCTGAGCCATCCGTGGCCTAGCCCGACATGGGCTCTTCCTTGCATGCGCTTGCGTCGCCCTCGCCCCGCCCCCGACCCGGACTGGCGGCTCCTCGAACCCATGGACGGGCTTGCCTGGCTGGACCTCGCCCACCCGGAGGCCCCCGACGGCGTCCGGATGATGTACGCCATGCTGGACGCCGGGCTCTTGCAGGCCTGGCAGGACCGGGCCGGTCACGTCCGATTGGGAGCGCCCCGACACTAGCTGGAGCGCGCGAGTCTGCGCATCCGAAGGGAAAAAGGATTCAACCTGCCTTGTGATGGCCTCCACGCCGGTCCCCGCCGGAGCCTAGCCATGGCCACCATCCCCCTTCTTGCCACTTTCCTGTCGTTCCTGAGCGCCGCCGGGTTCCTTCTCGTCGGCCGGACCATCCAGCGCCGCGACGTGAGCCCAGCCATGCGCATCGGGCAGGATGCCTTCGTGGTCTGGTGGTACGCCCTCGCCCTGGTCACCGTCCTTGGGACGGCCGGCCAACTGCGGTTCTTCCACGACCTCGACGCGTTCCTCACATTGACGGTCGTCCTCCTGCTGATCCTGTGCGTCGGCCTGTGCGGGCTGCTGTTCTACCTGGTGTTCCTCTTCACCGAGCGCCGATCGCTGCTGGCACCCATGGCCGTCGGCTACGCCTTCTTCTTCATCTTCCTCACCTGGTTCATCTTCTCCGGCCACCCGACCGGCGTCGAGACGACGAAGTGGGGACCGATGCTGACGTACGACGAGCCCATCGACCAGGGGCCGGTGGCCTTGGCCGCGCTGCTGCTGTTCATCGGGCCGCAGATCATCGCCTCCGCCGGCTACCTTGCCCTGTACTGGAAGGTCGACGACCCCCTGCTGCGCCGCCGCATCCTCCTCGTGAGCCTCAGCATCATCGCATGGTTCGGCAGCAGCCTCATCGGCACGGGCTCCAGCATCCAGCAGGCCGACTGGTGGATCCTCACCACCCGCATCCTCGGGCTCGCGGCCTCCGCCACCATCTACTACGCCTACACCGGCATCCGGCCTGCCCGCCCGCAGCAGGCCCAACCCAAGGCTGCCGACGCGCAGGACTCGCTCTACGAGTCGCCGCCGCGCCGCGGCGTGACCCACGTCACGCCCCTGTTGGCCTGAGTCAGCGGATCTTCGAGCCGGGCGGCAGCTTGCGCTGCGGCTCCAGGACAGCGACGCTGGTGCCGTCATCGGCCGCGAGGATCATGCCCTGGCTCTCGACGCCGCGCAGCATCGCCGGCTGCAGGTTGGCCACGAAGGCCACCGTCTTGCCGACCAGCTCCTCTGGCTTGTAGTGGGCCTTGAGGCCGGCCACGACCTGGCGCTCGCCAAGGTCGCCGGCGTCGAGGCGGATGACGAAGAGCTTGTCCGCCTTCGGGTGGGCCTCCACGGACTTGACGGTGGCGAGGCGGAGGTTGATGCGCTGGAACTCGTCGATCGTGATGGTCGCCGGTGCACCGGCCGCCCCCGACGGCGACGGGGCCACGGATTGCACGGATTTCGCGGAACCCTTGGTTTCCGTGCCCTTCGTGGAATCCGTGGCCCGGTCGGTGGTCGTGGGCGATGCGCCCGCGAGCTTCGCGATGTCGGCCGGGTCGAGCTTCACGAACAACGCCTTCGGTTCGGCGATGGGGTGCCCGGCCTTCAAGGGTTGCTGCGCCGCGGACCAGGGCTGGTCATGGACCGAGCCGGTCTCGCCCAGCATCAGCCACGTCTCCTCCGCCGCGGTCGGCAAGTACGGGGCCACGTAGACGGCCAACGCCTTGACGACGCGCAGCAGCGAATGCAGGCTCGCCTCGGCCGCCTTGCGGTCGGTCTTGAGCACCGCCCACGGCTTGGCTTCCTGCATCCAGCCGTTGCCTTGGATGGCGAGCTCCATCAGGCGGCGGATGCCCGGCCGCAGCTGCACGGCGTCGAGGTGGAGGCCCATGTCGTCGCCGCACGCGGCGATGGCCTCACGGATCTTCTTGTCAAGCGGGTCGGAGGCGGGCGGTTCGGCGGGGATGGCGCCCAGGTTCTGCTTGGTGAAGCTCAGGACGCGGTGCACGAGGTTGCCCAAGGCGCCGACGAGCTCGTCGTTGACCTTGCTCTGGAAGTCCTCCCACGTCCAGTCGGCGTCCTTCTGCTCCGGCATGTTGATGCTCAGGTAGTAGCGCACCGCGTCCGCCTGGAAGCGGTCGAGGACCTCCTGGACGCCGATGCCGACGCCTTGGCTCTTGCTGAACTTGAGGCCGCTGAGGTTGAGGAACTCGTTGGCCGGCACGTCGTAGGGCAGGTTGAGCTGCGGCTGCCCCTTCTTCGCGCGGGCCTTGTTGTAGGCCGTGAGGATGCCGGGCCAGATGATGGTGTGGAAG
>JAXDQQ010000060.1:0-6693 GCA_034667805.1 Thermoplasmata archaeon
GCATCAGCCTCGCCTCCATTGACCGCACCGGGAGCGCTGCTTGAGCTTCTTCCCGGCCCGGATGACCCGCCTTCTCGTGGGCGGCCACAAGGACCACCTCGCGGGGGCCATCGAGGCCCTGCACGCCGAGGGCGCCATCCACCTCGAGGACTTCGAGGACCCGACCGGCACCACCTCCATCGGCAGCCCGCTCCCGTCGGGCGCCTCCGTCTCCGAGCAGCTCGTCAAGGTCCGCGGCCTTCTGAAGGCCCTGGACGTCGGCGGCGAGGTCGCGCCCGCGGGCCCGGTCGATCCCGCCCACACGCTGGCGCAGGCCGAGCAGGCGACGACCGCCGTCGTCGACCGCGCCAACACGCACCGCGCCGACTGGGTCGCCCTCGAATCCGAGGAGTCCGCGCTCACGCCCTACGGTGGGCTCGACATCGACCTCTCCTTCCTCACGGGCCTCACCTCCGTCAAGGTCTACGTCGGCCAGGCCCGCGGCGACCCGGCGGCCGCCCTCCAGGCCGCTGGCGTCTCGGCCGAGGTCCAAGCCGTCCACGGCCCCGCCGGATTCGCGGTCGCCGCCATCGTCCCCGTCAAGGAGGCCGCGGCCGCCGAGAAGGCGCTCCAGTCGGTCGGCTTCACCTCGGCTGCGCTTCCCTCGGGCCGCTCCGGCACGCCGGCGCAGCGCCTGGCGGCCATCGCCGCCGAGAAGTCGCGCCTGCAGTCCGCCCTCGCCTCGTCCGAGGCCGACCTGGCCCGCCTGCGCGCCGAGTGGGCGCCGCGCCTCGTCTCGGCCGAGCGCGCGCTCGCCGCCGAGGTCGAGAAGACGCAGGCGCCGCTGAAGTTCGGCGTCACGGCCGCGACGTTCCACGTCGAGGGCTGGATCCCGCGCTCCGCCGCCAACCGCGTCAAGAACGCCCTCGCCGCGAAGTTCGGCGACTCGCTCTACGTCGAGGACCTCGGCGACGTCCCGCGCCACGAGGCCGCCGCGCACTCGCACCCCTCCGGCGGCCACGGCTTGGCGCGCGACACGCACGCGTCCGTTCCCGGACCCGCCGCGACGGGCATGCCCGCCGGCCACGAGACCGACTCCGGCGACCACTCCCACGAGGACTCGCACGAGCACCACACGGTGGAGCCCGAGGACGAGCCGCCCATCCACCTGGAGAACCCGAAGCCGGCCCGCCCGTACGAGTGGATGCTCGGCCTCCTGGCCAGCCCGCGCTACGGCGAGATCGACCCGACCAAGCTCATGCTGGTCTTCTTCCCGGTCTTCTTCGGCCTCATGGTCGGCGACGTCATCGTCGGCGCCGCCATCATCGCCTTCGGCTGGTTCCTCAAGACGCACAAGGTCATCGGCATCGGCGGCCCCGCCGTCGGCAAGGCCCTCGTCGCGGGCGGCATCCTGTCCGTCGTCATCGGCGCCTTCGTCTTCGGCGAGGCGCTCGGCATCCACTTCGTCGTCGGCCCCGACCAGGAAGCCGAGGGCGAGATGTCCTGGGAGCAGGTCCTCGGCTTGGACATCCCGTTCGAGACGGAGGAGCACGGTCTGCTGTACAAGACCGGCAGCCCGGAGGGCCACGCCGAGACCGCCACGCATGGGACCGAGACGGAAGCCGTGCCGGGCGAGATCACGCCGCTCCAGGAAACGACGGAGCCGGCGGGCGGCATCCTGACGCCGGCCCACCACACGCACCTGAGCCTCGGCGGCATCGTCAACCTCGGCTACTACTCCAAGCTCGCCGACGCCCTCGCCCTCCTGGTCTGGAGCCTCATCATCGGCATCGTGCACATCGTCCTCGGCCTCGTCCTCGGCGTCCGCAACGTCTGGGCCGCGCACGGCTTTACGCTCGCCATCCAGGAGAAGGGCGCCTGGCTGACCCTCATGGGCGGCACGGCGCTGGCCGTCCTCGGCTCCGGCGTCGTCTTCTACGTCGGCATCGGCGTCGTCGTGGCGAGCCTGGCCCTCTTGTGGATGGGCGCGGCCAAGGTCCTCGGCCAGGGCTTCATCGCGCTCCTGGAGATCCCCAGCCTCATCGGCAACATCGTCTCCTACACGCGTCTTGCCGCCATCGGCGCAAGCAAGGCCGGCCTCGGACTGGCCCTCGGCGTGATCTGCTTCGAGACCCTCGGTGGCGGCGCCGTCGGCTGGATCCTCTACGTCGTGCTCTTCGTCGGCATCATCCTGCTCGCGGTGCTGTCGGCCGGCCTGCAGTCCCTTCGTCTGCAGTTCGTCGAGTTCTTCGGCAAGTTCTACACCGGCGGCGGTCGGCCTTATGTACCGTTCGGCCGTCGCGCGACCTGAACCCCTCTTTCCTCCTTATCCACACCCCGAAAAACGCTCCTCTTTCCACCCTCTTCCCACCCCCAAAAACCCCCACGGAGTTGACCAAACACATGGCACTTGAAGCAGGCTTCATCGCAATGGGCGCCGGACTGGCCGTCGGCCTCGCCGGCATCGGCACGGGCATCGCCCAGACCAACATCGGCGCCGCCGCCGTCGGCGCGACCGCCGAGGACGCGAAGAACTTCGGTAAGGGCCTCATCCTGACGGCCATCCCGGAGACCATCGTCCTGTTCGGCTTCGCTATCGCCTTCCTGCTGATGCAGAAGATGATCGCCTAGGCCGGGATCCCCATGGGAGTCGACCAGGTCATCGGCGAGGTCCGCCGCGACGGCGAAGGGCGGGCGCAAGCCACGCTGAAGGCCGCCCGGCAGGACGCCGACGCCATCATCGCCGCCGCCAAGGCCCAGGCCAAGGCCCACGAGAAGGCGCGCCTCGAGGCCGCCGCGCGCGAGTCCGAGCAGGTCCGCGCGCAGGCCATGAGCCGCGCCGAGTCCGAGGCGCGCAAGGCCGTGCTGACCGCCGAGGCCGAGCTGCGCGAGCAGCTGCGCGCCCAGGTGATGTCTCACTTCGCCGCACTGCCCGCCAAGGCGCGCGAGGCGCACCTCAAGGCGCTGCTGAAGACCGCGGCGGCCGTCATCCCGGCCGGCTCGGTCTGGGGCGCCGACAAGGACGCCGCCGCGCTCAAGGCCGCCAAGCCGTACAAGCACGCCGGCAGTTTGCCCATCGCGGGCGGCATCGTCGTCGAGTCCGAGGACGGGCGCACCCGCCTCGACCTCAGCTACGAGACGCTGCTCGAGGGCATGTGGCGCGACGTCCTGAAGGCCGAAGCCGCGCTCTTCCGGTGAACCGATGGCGATGGCGGCGTTGAAGAAGGGCAGCAGCAACTTCGCCTACGCCGTCGCCCGCGTCCAGGCCAAGAAGGCCAAGCTCATCCCGCCGTCGGAGTTCGAGAAGATCCTCAAGATGGACGTGCGCGAGGTCACGCGCTACGTCGAGGAGTCCGCCTACAAGACGGAGGTCGACGAGCTCGCGCCCAGGTTCTCCGGCCTGGACCTGCTCGAGGCCGCGCTCACGGTCAACGAGGAGAGGACGTACGAGGCGGTCCGCGCCATGCTGGGGGGCGGCGCGGGCGCCATCGTCAACCTCTTCCTCGACCGCTACCACTACGACGACGTCAAGACGCTCTTGCGCGGCAAGACCTCGGGCGCCACGCGCGACGAGCTGCTGCGCGAGATGGTCCTCGAGGACCAGGCCACGTACGACCTGTTCAGCCCGCTGCTGGCGGACGACGTCAAGACCATCCCGGACATCATCTCCGCCCTCAACGCGCAGGGCGGCCAGGCCCGCGACTGGGCCCGCCTGCTGGAGAAGGTCCCGGCCGGCTCCAGCCTCGCCCGCTACGACGACGTCCTCGACAAGGCGTACTTCGACCGCCTGCTCCTCGGCCTCGAGGGCTCGGGCGAGAAGGGCGCCGACGCCATCCTCGAGTTCGTGCGCCGCGAGATCGACGCCGTCAACCTCCTCAACGCCGCGCGCTGGGTCGCCGCCGGCGAGCAGGGCGATTTCAGCGTCTTCGTCGTCCCCGGCGGCAAGCACCTCAAGATCGCGGAGGCCGTCGCCCTGTCGAAGGCCAAGTCGCTCTCCGAGTTCGGCGACCTGCTGAACGACTCCCGCCAGTTCTCAGGGCTGAAGCCCGCCATCGACACGGCGGTCGCCTCGGGCCGCCTCGCCCCGTTCCAGGGCGCGGTCTGGCACTTCCACCTCGCCGACATGGACAAGCTGGCGCACCGCAACCCGCTCTCGCTCGTCCCCATCCTGCTCTTCCTGCTGCGCAAGCACCACGAGGTCCGCGTCCTGCGCGCCGTGGCGCGCGGCAAGGCCGCCGGCCTCTCCGAGGACCGCCTCCGGGAGCTGGTGCTGTGACGACGACCACCAACCGGGCCACGGATTGCACGGATTCCACGGAGTCCGTTTCCGTGGTCTCCGTGAAATCCGTGGCTAGGCCGTCGTTGGCGGGAGGCGCCGCATGAGCGAACTCGCCGTCGTCGGCTCGCAGCCCTTCACCCTGGGCTTCCGCCTGGCGGGCATCCGCCGCATCTGGGAAGCCTCCACCGACGAGGAGCTCGAGCGCGCCGTTGCCGCCGCTCGCCGCGACCCCGTCGTCTCCATCCTCATCCTTGAGACCAAGGACGTGGCGCGGCTTTCTCCCCGCGTCAAGTCTGACCTGGTGTCGTCCGTCAAGCCCACGCTCGTCGCGGTCGGGCTCGACGAGGACAACACCCTCCGCGAGAAGATCAAGCAAGCAGTTGGTGTCGACCTATGGTGAACGCAAAGGGAACCGTGTACAGGGTCTCCGGACCCGTTGTGACTGCCACTGGCATCAAGCCGGCCATGTACGACATCGTGCGGGTCGGCGACGAGCGCCTCATGGGTGAGGTCATCCAGATCCAGGGCGACCACTCGATCATCCAGGTCTACGAGGACACGTCCGGCGTCAAACCCGGCGAACCCGTGGAGAACACCGGCCTGCCGCTCGTCGTCGAGCTCGGCCCCGGCCTCCTCACGTCCATCTACGACGGCATCCAGCGCCCCCTCCAGGTCCTCGAGGCGAAGATGGGGCACTTCATCCTGCGCGGCGTCGACGTCCCCGGCCTCGACCACGAGAAGAAGTGGGAGTTCAAGGCGAGCGCCAAGAAGGGCGACAAGGTCGGCCCGGGCAGCCTGCTTGGCACGGTCCAAGAGACGGCGTCCATCCTGCTCAAGGTGCTCGTGCCGCCCAACGTCGCGGCCGGCGTCGTGAAGGACATCAAGTCCGGCTTGTTCACCGTCGAGGAGACCATCGCGACCCTCGACAACGGCGCCAAGATCCAGCTCATGCACAAGTGGCCGGTGCGCAAGCCCCGCCCCTTCGCCGAGAAGCAGCTGCCCACCATCCCGCTCAACACGGGGATGCGCATCCTGGACGGCCTGTTCCCCATCGCCAAGGGCGGCACCGCGGCAATCCCGGGCCCCTTCGGCTCCGGCAAGACCGTGACGCAGCAGTCGCTGGCCAAGTACTCCGACGCCAAGGTCGTCGTCTACATCGGCTGCGGCGAGCGCGGCAACGAGATGACGGAAGTGCTGACGGAGTTCCCCGTGCTGGAGGACCCGCAGTCGGGCAACCCCCTCATGGCCCGCACCTGCCTCATCGCCAACACCTCCAACATGCCGGTGGCGGCGCGCGAGGCCTCGTGCTACACGGGCATCACCATCGCCGAGTACTACCGCGACATGGGGTACGACGTCGCCCTGATGGCCGACTCGACCTCGCGCTGGGCGGAAGCCATGCGTGAGATCGGCTCGCGCCTGGAAGAGATGCCCGGCGAGGAAGGCTACCCGGCCTACCTGTCCGCCCGCCTGTCCGAGTTCTACGAGCGCGCCGGCCGCTGCACCGTCCTGGGCGGCGGCGAAGGCTCCATCTCCGTCATCGGCGCCGTCTCGCCCGCTGGCGGCGACTTCTCCGAGCCCGTCACGCAGGCCACCCTCCGCATCGTCAAGGTGTTCTGGGCCCTCGACGCCAAGCTCGCCCAGCGCCGCCACTTCCCGGCCATCAACTGGCTGCAGTCGTACTCGCTCTACCCCGAGTACCTCGCCGCCTACTACACCGAGAAGGCGGCCCCTGACTGGAACCAGACGAAGGCCCAGATCATGGACCTGCTGCAGAAGGAAGCCGAACTGCAGGAGATCGTCCAGCTCGTCGGCTCGGACGCCCTGCCCGCGGAGCAGCAGGTCACCCTCGAGACCGCCCGCCTGATCCGTGAGATCTACCTGCAGCAGAACGCGTACGACAAGGTCGACGCCTACTCCAGCCTGCAGAAGGACTACAAGCTGTGGAAGGCCATCCTGCGCTTCGGCGCCCTCGCGGGCCAAGCCGTCGCCGGCGGAGCGACCCTGAAGGAGATCAGCGGCATGCAGGCCGTCACCGACCTCGCGCGCAGCCGCTTCGAGGCCAACTTCGACACCATCTACAAGGATGCCATGGGCAAGATGGAGAAGTCCTTCGAGGACGTCCTGGCGAAGAACAAGAAGGAGCTGGTCGCCTAATGTCGCAGTCCATCCAGAAGGAATACCGCACCATCACGAACATCAAGGGCCCGCTCGTCTTCGTTGAGAAGACCCACCCGGTCGGCTACGGCGAGCTGGTGCAGCTGCGCCTGCCCAACGGCGACGTCCGCCGCGGCCAGGTCCTCGACACCTCGGAGAAGCACGTCGTCGTGCAGATCTTCGAGGGCACCACGGGCATCGACAACGACAAGACGACGGTGAAGTTCCTCGGCGAGACCATCAAGTTCGGACTCGGCAAGGGCATCCTCGGCCGCGTC
>JAXDQQ010000061.1:0-9011 GCA_034667805.1 Thermoplasmata archaeon
TGGCGCCGTCGATGACGTAGTGGTCGCCTTCGCGCCGCGCCGTCGTGCGCAGCGAGCCGGCGTCCGACCCGGCCTCGGGCTCGGTCAGCGCGTAGCAGCCGAGCTTCTTGCCGGTGGCCAAGCCGGGCAGCCAGGCCTCCTTCTGCGCATCGTCGCCGAAGGCCATGATGGGCCCGACGGAGAGGCTCGCGTTGGCGCCGAAGATGACGCTGTGGCTGGCGTCGGCGCGGGCCAGCTCCTCGGCCACGAGAGCGAACGAGATGTAGTCGGCGCCGGCGCCGCCATATTCTTGCGGCACGGTGATGCCCAGCAGGCCGAGCTCGCCCATGCGCCGCGTCGTCTCCTTCGGGAAAGAATGTTCGCGGTCGTGCTTGGAGGCCACGGGGATGATCTCCTTGGCCGCGAACTCGCGCACCATGTCGCGGATGGCGCGCTGGTCCTCGGTGAGCTCGAACTGCATCGGCCGGCGCACGAGGCCGCGTGGTCTTGAACGGTTCGCACCCGGTCCGATGGCTCCCGCCCCGGGCCCCCGCGCCGCGCCTTCTTTTCATGCCCGTCGATAGAACCGACGACGGCCGGGCCCCAGCTATATGAACTTCAGCCTCGGTCCTTATGGGTCGGATTCACGCGACGCCAACGGGAATGCAAGAGCTTGGGCGCCGAACGGCTTGGACGCCTGGGGGCACCGTCGTCCGGCTGGCCATCCTGGCCCTGGCCTACTACGGCCTCGCCCGGCTCGGGCTCCTCTTCGCCCTGCCCGGCGCCCTCGCCAGCCCGATCTGGCCGCCGGCCGGCCTCGCCCTGGCCGCCGTGGTGCTGTGGGGCCGGCGCGCCCTGCCGGCCATCTTCATCGCCGCCGTCGGCATCGAGTGGCGCTTCTCCGGCTCGCCGGGCCTGGCCGTCGCCTTGGCCGCCGGCGCCGCGGCCAGCGCCGCCCTGGGCGGCTGGATGGCCAAGCGCGCCGGTGGCGCGCGCGCCTTCGACTCGCTGCTCGGCGTGGCGCGCTTCGCCGGCGCCGTGGCCGTCGCGCCCATCGTGGCCGCCACCGTGGCATCGCTTGCCATGTTGGCGACGGGCGGCATCGTGTCGGACGAGCTGGTCCTCGTCTGGGGCACCTGGTACCTCGGCGACGCCGCCGGCGCGCTCGTGGTGGCGCCCGTCGTCCTGCTCGCCTCGCGGCTGCGCACCGAGCCGCTGCCGTTCCAGCGCGCCGCCGAGACCAGCATCGTCCTGATCGTCCTCGTCTCCTGCGCCATCCTCCTCTTCGGCCTCATCCCGGGCGTGCCGACGAGCCACCCGGCCCTGGTGGTCCTGCTCATGCCGCCCCTGGTGTGGGCGGCCTTCCGCCTCGGCCCCTGGTCGGCCTCGCTGGCCCTGCTGGCCCTCGACGCGATGGCCGTGGCCGTCACCAAGCGGGGCGAAGGCCCCTTCGGGTACGTCATCGGGTACGACGCCTTCCTCATCCTGCAGGCGTTCGTCTTCGCCATCGGGCTCATGGCCCTCGGCCTCGCCGCCTTGGCCAACGAGCGGCGCGTGACCTCGGCCAACCTGGAGGCCCGCGTGCGCGACCGCACCGTGGCCTTGGAGGACGTCAACTCCCGCCTGCTGCTCGAGGTGGCGGAGCGCTCCCGGGCGCAGGCCGCCGTCGACGAGGCGCAGCACATCGCCGCCGTCGGCTCGTGGACCTGGGACATCACCAAGCCCAACGCCGAATGGTCGGCCGAGCTCTACCGCATCTACGGCCTCGACGCCAGGACGCACGTCCCGACGTACGCCGACTACCTGACGCGCGTCCACCCCGACGACGTGGAGCGCGTCAAGGCCGCCACCGAGCGCGTGTTCAACGACCACCAGGCGTACTCGCACGACGAGCGCATCCGGCTGCCCGACGGCACCTGGCGCCACCTGCACACGTGGGCCCACGCCGTCCTCGACGACAAGGGCAAGCTCACCAAGCTGGTGGGCGTCTGCCAGGACATCACGGAGCGCGTCGAGGCGCAGAAGGCCCTCAAGGAATCCCTCGAGAGGTTCCGTGCCCTCGCCGACGCGGCCCCCATCGGCATCGTGCACACCGGCGCCGACGGGACGGTCGACTACGTCAACGACCGCTGGCGCCAGATCACCGGCGTCATCGACCACCGCGACCACGAGGCCATGCGCAAGTCGGTCCACCCCGAGGACCAGCCGAAGATGGCCGACCTGTGGCGGGCCTGCGTCAAGGAGGGCCGGGAGTTCTCCGGCGACATGCGCTTCGTGCACGCCGACGGCGTGGTGCGGTGGACGCGCGCCCGCGCCGTGCCGGTGTCCGACAAGACCGGCGCCACCACCGGCTTCGTCAGCACGCTGGCCGACATCACCGACCAGCGCGCCACGGAGGCAAAGGACCGTGAGGTGCGGCGGCTGCGCGAGCAGGCGGAGTTCAAGACGAACTTCCTGCGCACGGCCGCGCACGAGCTCGGCACGCCGCTCACGCCCATCAAGATCCAGATGCACATCCTCCGGGGACTTCTGCACGCCCCCGGCCGGGAGAAGGCAGAGGAGGAGCGCAAGGCCGCCGACATCCTTGAGCGCAACATCTCGCGCCTTCAGGTCCTGGTGCAGGACATGATGGAATCGGCGCGCCTGCAGTCGGGCCGGCTGCGCATGGCGGTCCGTCCCACGGACCTTGCGCAGCTCGTCCACGAGGTCGTCGAGACGTTCCAGGAGCCGGCCATCCAGACCGGCATCTCGCTGGACACCGAAGGTCCCATGGAGATGCCGATCCTGGCCGACCCGGACCGTTTGAGCCAGGTGCTGTACAACCTGCTGTCCAACGCGATGAAGTTCACTCCGGCCGGAGGCCGCGTCGAGGTCAAGCTGGAGGACGTAGGGGCGGACGCCGTCCGCGTCACGGTGCGCGACGACGGCGCCGGCTTCAAGCCCGAGCAGGCGGCACGGCTCTTCCAGCCGTTCTCGCAGCTGGACGACCCGTTGCAACGCACGCGCAGCGGATCCGGCCTCGGCCTCTACATCAGCCGCGGCATCGTCGAGCAGCACGGCGGCACCCTCACAGGCTCCAGCCCGGGCCCCGGCGAAGGCGCCGTCTTCTCGTTCGTCATCCCCCGCGTCGCGGTCAGCCTCCAGTCCACCCTGGCGGACCCCGTGGCGACCCCGGCCAGCACCAAATAAGGCGACCGTGGCCCGGACGCGATTCGGCCAAACCGCAGCGACATACAACCTCGCGCACGTTGTTCGCATCTGCAAACGCTTAGGAACGGCGGCGGGTCGCGCGACCATGGACATGCTGCGTGCTGCACCCGCCCTCCTGGCCCTTCTTGTGGCCTTGGCCGGCTGCTCCGACGACCCCCCGGCGACGGCCGCCCCCTCTCCGACCACGGAGCCGACCACCAGCATGACGGCGGACCCCGTCCCCGAGGAGCCGGCCGGCCGCCTCGACGCCACGGTCCTCGGCGAATCGCGCACCAACTTCGACCTCACGGACTGCCTCAACCCGCGCATCCTCTTCGTGCTGGAGCCGGCCGACGCGCAGGCCCTCCTGCCGCCCGGCTTCACCGCGGCGGACGTCACCGCCCTGACGCAGTTCACCGGCGCCCCCTTCGGCTCCCCGGTGCCTGCCGGCCGCGCCGTCGGAGGCTACGACTTCCTCTCCTGCACGGGCAACACGCTCGACAACGGCTCCGTCGCCTTCTCGCAAGTCGGCATCCTGGTGCAGCCGCCAGACCTCGGCGACCGCACGCCCCTCGAGCCGGCGACGTACGACCTGTACCTGCTCGCCCTGCACAGCAACAAGCCGGCCTGGCATGCGCTGGCCCTCTCCATGGGCTTCTCGCCCGAGGAGGCGCCGTTGGCCGAGATCGCGTCGGCCGCCACCGACCACGGCGGCGGCAACGTCCTGGGCTCGGGCTCCGTCAGCGTCGGAACTCCGCTGGGCGCAGCCGACTACGTGCTGCCGGCGGCCGGACGCCAACTCGACCTGCAGGCCCGGTACTGGCACGTGTCCGCCGCGGGCACGTCGTACCTCGACTTCCACCTCGACGAGACCGTGCAGGCCGGCGCCATCCCCACCTGCACGCACGCCGCGGGCTCGGCGTTCGAGAAGGTCTCCGGCGTGCAGACCTGCGGCGCCGAGTCTCGCTTCGCGGCCGTCGGCATCGGGACGCAGGTCGCCGGGACGGCGTACTGGCTCCCCGGCGTGTTCCCTGTCGACGCCTGACGCGACGCCGACGGAACGGGGATTCCGCGAATGAAGCGAATGCCGCCGAGTCGTCGTTCCGTGGGGATTCGTGCAATCCCTGTTCGGTCCTCTAGGGGAGCGTGAGCGCGCCGACGACGCGCTGCGGCACGTTGTCCTGGTGGAACAGCACGGCGCGCTCGCCTGCCAGGTGGACGAGGCCCTTGTCGAAGGTGCCGACGAGGTCGCCTTCCTGGCCGGGGCCGGGCGCGTCGACGGTGAGGCGGAAGGGCACGTACTGCATGCCGGCGCCGACCTGCACGACGGAGCCGGCCTTCAATGGCTGCTTGCTGAACGGGCTGCGCTTGAGGCGCAGGGTGGCCGGGGCGCCGGCGACGTAGACCTTCACCGGCGCGTCGGCGGGCGCGAGGACCATGCCGCGGTCGAGCATCTCGGGCGGCGTGTTGCGCAGCGCCAGGCCGACGCGGTCGCCGGGGACGGCCTCGTTGAAGTCGACGTCGTGGATCTGGATGCTGCGGATCGGGCAGATGACCTTGTCCGGGAACGCGTACAGCGTGTCGCCCTTCCTCAGCACGCCCTGCTTCACGACGGCGAGCACGACGGCGCCGACGCCCTTGACGTTGAAGTGGTGGTCGATGGGCACGATGACCGGCGCGTCCTTGGCTCCGCGGGGCGGGGCGGTGGCGAGGTGGGCGCGCACCTTGGCCCAGTCCTCGTCGGTCACCATCAGCCAGGACTCGAGCGTCGTGCCCTTCAGCAGGGGCTTGAGCTGGTCGGGCTGCAGGTAGTTCTGCAGGACGATGACCCCGTGCTTCTGGCCGGCGGCGTCGGCGGCGAGGATCTGCTCGCCCATCTGTGCGTTGACCTTGTCGACGACGAGGACGGCGGAGTCGCAGTTGAGGACGGCGTAGCTCAGCGGCTTGACGGACTCGGGGTACTTGGCGGGGACGATGGCGATGGCCTGCTTGTCGCCTTCCTTGAACTCGTGCAGGTGGATGTCGCTCTGCGTGCCGACCTTGCCGAACTCGCGCTTGGCGTCCTGGTTGCCCAACAGGGCGGCGGTCAGTCCCGGCACGTCCGCGCCGACCCAGGGGGCGGGGATAATCCTTCGCGGAGGCAAGACGCGGCGCCGTTCCTGCTTCATGCCTGAACGACGCCTTCCGACGACGACTCCGACCACCACCTGTCTATCATGATGGAGAATCGGCGCGCGGAGCGCGCCGGGCGGCGCCCGGCGCCGCCGTCATCCAATTCCTTGAGGGCCAAGTCGATGAAACCGGCGCCCGCCCACGCGACGACGCCGACGGCGGAAGGAGGTTGGCCGTCGCTCGAGGAATCGAAAGGGCCGGCCGATTTCGGGGCCACAGACTTTTTGGCAAGGTCCGCGTCGAAGGACGCGTGAGCGAGCTGGTGGAGTGCTCGGAGTGCGGCACGCACTACGACTCGGACGAGCACCCGTTCTGCCCGCGCTGCGGCTCCACCGCCCAGCGCGCCACCGTGCCCGGCGCCCTGGCCTCGGCGCGGCGCCACGACCCGGCGCGCCGGCGCGTCCAGGCCAGCGGCGCGGTGCTGCTGGCCATCGGCATGCTGTTTTTGATCGCCAGCCTGGCCAGCGCCCTCGTGCCGCAGCAGCGCGCGGCCGAGTCCGTGGTCGACGCGCTGGCGAGCCAGCCCGGCGGCCAGCTCGCCATCGACTGGCCGACGGCCGAGCCCGCCACGCTGCGCCTCGTTGCGCGCGACGGCACGGTGCTCGCCAACGAGACCGTGGCCGGCGGCCACTACGAGACCAACGCGAGCCGCGCCGTCGTCGACGTGCTCTCGACGCAAGGGAACGCGACGTGGAACCAGACGGTCGTCGTCCTGGCGGGCGACTCGCTGCGCCTTGCCCTGCCGGCCGATCCGCCGGCTGGCCCTCCGGACGTCGTCTTCAGCCCCCTGTTCTCGCGCGTGCTCGCCGTGGCGCGCTACGTCTCCGTCGGCCTCGCCCTCGCGTTGTGCGCCGGCGGGCTGTGCGCGTTGCTGCTGCGCCTGTGGGCCATCGCCGCCGTCGGCGCCATCGTCGGCATCCTCCTCGGCCTCTTCGCGATGGTGGGCTTCCTCGTCCTCGGCCTGCTGTTCGCCATCCCGTTCGCCATCTGCGGCGCCCTCATCCTGCGCGGGCGCCGGCACTTCCGCGTGGCTAGCTGACGGGCTGGATTCGCCGCCTCGTCTGGGCTTGTCGGTCTCGACTAGGCTGGGGCCGCGACGACGGGCGGCGGCGCGGGCAGCGTGTCCTGGCGCCCGCAGGTCGGGCAGGTCAGGACCGTCGGCCCGTGCAGGTTGCGCACGCCGGTGAAGCTGGACTTGCACTGCGGGCAGCGGGCCTGCAGCACCGGCACGGCGGCCTGCTCCTTGCCGCGCAGCGGGTCGCCCTTGAGGCTGGGGATGACCTCGCTCAGCTTGCAGTTGGGGCAGATGACCGGCGTGTCGTGGAACGGGTCCTGCGTGATGTCGAAGCGGGTGTCGCAGCGGCCGCACGTCACGTGAAGGATGCGCGCGTCGGGCAGGCGGGGCCGCAGCCACGGCAGGAGCGGCGTGGAGCCGCCGGCGGCGCGGACGGCGGCGCGTTCCTGCCGCACGGCGCGGTACGACTCGCGGCGCTGGTCCATGCGCTCGCGGCGGGACGCCTTGCCCGAGTCGAAGCGCGAGCCGGGGTGGTAGGAGTCGCGCAAGGCCTTGCCGAGCTCGATGAGGAACAGGGGGTCGTCGTCGAGGCGGACGTCGATCTCGACGCCGTGCTCGGGGTGGGCGCGTTCGGCGGCCCAGAACCGGTTGAGGCGCGTCTGCGTCCACGGCAGGAAGAAGAGTGTGCCCAGGATTGGCACCACGTTCGTCAGGCCGACGAGGACCGGCTGGCCGTACTTCAGCCCGGAGCCGGCGAGCATGCGGTGGGTGCGAAGGGCCGTCTGGAATCCCACGTAGGCGGGCCCGAGGACGGGGAGGCAGAGGAGAAACGCGTTCAGGCCGTGCTTGAGGCCGAGCGCCTCGTGGCCGTCGAGCTCCTTGTTGACGCGGTACAGCCACACGCGCCGGTAGATGCCGAGCGTCACGACGTACAGGACGAGCTGCCGCCAGACGATCCGGTCGCGCCCGACGAAGACCACCCGCACGCCGCGACCATGCCGGGTTTCGGTCTTAACGTCTGGGCTGCGACCGTTTGAGCGGGGGCGGTTTGGCGTCGTTTGGGGCGGAAGTCCAGAAGCCTTATACCGCAAAGGACCAACGTCGAGCCCATGCGCAAGGGAATCGCCCTCCTTGGCACGGCCGTGTTCCTGGCCGTCGGCCTCGCGGGCTGCAGTTCCGGCGGCGGCTCCGGCGGGTTCTCCATCAAGGCCCCCGGCTCCCCCGGCGGCGAGTACGTCTTCACGGCCTCCGGCTCGGCGGACAACTACACGTGGGACCTCGGCGACCGCCTCACCATCCTCTACGGCAAGTCGGTGCGCCACACGTACGACTTCCCCAACGGCAACATCACGGTCACCTTGACGCAGAAGAAGGGCGACCAGGCCGAGGACTTCCACAAGGCCCTCACGCTTGGCACCGGCGCCAACGGCCCGGCGACCTTCGTGCTCGAGGGACTCACCAACTGGACCGTCGTCGGCGAGCCCGTCAAGTTCAGCGCCCGCTCCTCGACGGACCCCGACCACGACCCGCTGCGCTACACGTGGTCCTGCGTCCGCACCGCCGACGCCGTCCGCCAGCCCACGCACACCCACCCGGGCTTCCAGGGCGTCTCCTTCGCCACGGCGCCCGCCGGCAGCGTCACCGCCGTCAACGCCCACAGCGCGATGCCGGCCGCCGACCGCACCCTCACCGGCGACTTCTGCGAGGCCTTGGGCTCGAGCAGCCGGCCGAGCAAGGACACCACCATCGAGGGCTCGTTCACCAAGACGGGCGTTTACGACGTGTACCTCCTGGCCAGCGACCCGGTGCACCCGACGACGTCGGGCAAGTACCACTTCGTCGTCACGAACCCCGAGGAGCGCCCGCCGGCGCTGCTCCAGCAGGCCTTCTTCGGCAACTTCACGGGCGGCACGGGGGGCACGCTGCAAGAGGTGGGCACGCAGGCCCAGCTCGACCAGGACTTCGACCAGATCACCCACACGTTCACGCTGCCCCTCAACGGCTTCGGCGGCTACGTCACGACCACTTACCTGGGGAAGGACATGACCGGCGCGGCCGCCATCACCTGGGACATCAAGCGCGGGACCGTGCCCATCGCGACCGGCGGCGCCGACGGCGAGAACGTCACCCTCCCGGCCGGCGACATGAAGGCCGCGACCTACACCCTGACCGTCAAGCTCACCGGCCCGGGCGAGAGCTACGACATCCGCGTGGGCGTGCCCCTCGACCGCGACCCGTTCAAGGTCTATTAGCACGAAACGGCCGTCACTCTTCGAGCTCCGGCGCGTTTCGCGCGAGGCCAACGGCTGGGGCCCTCCGGGCCCCAGACCCCTCGGAGGAGAGCGGGTGGCCGCCTCACCTACGAATCGCTTCCGCGATTCGTGGTGCGCTCCCGCGCTCGCCGGCCTACGGCCCGGCTCGCTCAGGCCCTCGCTGCGACTCGGGCGCGGCCACCCAGGCCGGTGGGTGGCTGACCGTTCAGACAAGTGTTGTCGAACAAGGCCACAAGCTTTAGCAAGTCCGCGGGCAACCGGGCTGCGTAGGCCATGTCCAACCGCGCCCTGCTCCTTGCCGCGCTCGCCCTCGCCGCCCTGCCCCTTGCGGGCTGCATGGGAGGCTCCGACGGCTTCGACTTCGTCCCCGGCACCAAGTTCAA
>JAXDQQ010000062.1:0-3816 GCA_034667805.1 Thermoplasmata archaeon
GGGTGGATGGCATCGAGGCCACCGGCCTCGACGACGAATGGCGCCTCGTCGTCGACCGCACGCCGCGCATGGGCCACTTCGCGCGTTCGACGCCGGAGCTCATCGTGCAGCGCCTCGCCGCGACCGCGAAGGGCCCCGACCAGGCGTTGTATGCCGACTTGCTGGACCTTTTCCAACCCGCACGACGAGCCGCTGAGAGCCCTGAGGGGGCTGAGGTCGTCTCTGCGACCTCTGCGCCCTCTGCGGCTGCCCCTGCCCGCACGGCCATCCTTCGCGAGCCTTCGCGCCCACCCCGCCCAGCGAAGGCCACAAGAAGGGGCCCAGGGTCCGCACCAGCGTGACCCGGCCAGCGGACGTGGAGGCGCTCAAGCAGCTCGCGCTGCTGGGGGCCCTCGACGACCCCGTCGAGCTCGCCAGCGCCGAGTTCGCGACGCTGTTGGACCTGTCGCAGCAGACGGCGAGCCGCCGCCTCATCGAGCTCACCGAGGGCGGCCTGGTGCACCGCGAGATGGGCATCCGCAAGCAGCGCATCCGGATCACCGAGGAAGGCCGCGCCGTCCTGCAGGCGGAGCACCTGCTGTACGCCCGCCTGTTCGAGCAACGCGACCTCATCACGCTCTCCGGCATCGTCAAGACCGGCCTCGGCGAGGGCCGTTACTACCTGTCCCGCCCCGGCTACAAGACGCAGTTCCACAAGTTCCTCGGCTGGGAGCCCTACCCGGGCACGCTCAACCTCGAGCTCACCGGCCCCGAGGCCAACAAGCTGCGGTTCCTGCGCAAGAACCCCGTCTACACCATCGAGGCGTTCCAGGCCGAGGGGCGCACCTTCGGGGGCGTCACTTGCCACCCGGCCCGCGTGGGGCTGTCAGCGACCGACAAGGGCCGCGACATCGAATGCGCCGCCATCCTTCCTCACCGCAGCCACTACACGACGACGATCGAGCTCATCGCGCCGGTCCGCTTACGCGACGCTTTGCCGGTGACCGACGGGCAGCGCCTCGAGGTCAGCGTCGACCTGCAGGGCAAGGCCGAGACGCCGCCGCCGGCGGGAAAGGTCGCCGCTTGATGCGCATCGAGGTCCTGCGCCTCGGGCACCGCCCGGAGCGCGACAAGCGCGTCACGACGCACGTCTGCCTGACGGCGAGGGCCCTCGGGGCCGCCGCCGTCCACATCGCCGAGACCGACGAATCCGTCGTGAAGTCGGTGTCGTCCGTGGCCAAGCGCTTCGGCGGGAAGTTCGCCATCGACTCCGGCAACGGCTGGAAGGGCCTCATCAACACCTGGAAGAAGGCCGGGGGCCAGGTCGTCCACCTCACCATGTACGGCCTGCCGCTGGCGGAGTCCGTCCCCGAGGTCATGGCGGATGGCCGGGATGCCCTCATCGTCATCGGTGCCGAGAAGGTGCCGGGGGACCTGTACGAGCTGGCCGACCACAATGTCGCCGTGGGCAACCAGCCCCACTCCGAGGTCGCCGCGCTGGCCCTGCTCTTGGACCGTCTCCGTGGCGGGGCGTGGGAATGGGACGCGTTCCCGGGCGGCTCCCTGCGCGTGGTGCCCACTGCGCACGGCAAGCGCGTCGAGGGCGACACCAGCGAGGAATGAGCCGGCCTTCGGCCGCCGGCGCGAGGGTTGCCCGCCAAAAGCCGCGGCGGCACGGACATGCCTGGCGTGAAAAACGGTTATCCCCGCTGTCGCGCTGAGGGGGCCGCCGTGGTAGTGCGAGACGATTCCTGGGCACCCAAGCTCGACGACCCCGAGGTCCAGGAGTACATCCTGCAGGAGGTCGGCGAGGAAGGCCTCACGATGGCCGTGTACCTGGCCGACCATCCCCACATCTCGGGCGTCGACATCCTGGAATCCTACAAGGAGCAGAAGCCGTCGGCGGTGCGCAAGGTGCTGTACCGCATGATGGAGGCGCACGTCGCCGAGTACGACAAGGACACCGACTCCAAGGGCTGGGAGACCTTCTACTGGGACCTCGACCTCAACGAGATCAAGTTCATCCTGCGCCGCCGCTGGGCCGACGAGCTGCTGCACCTGCGGCAGCAGGTCCAGTTCGAGAAGGACCACCAGTTCTACTCCTGCAAGTCGCAGCACCGCCGCATCGTCTTCGAGGACGCCATGGACCTTGACTTCCGCTGCCCCGTCTGCCAGGAGCCCATGTCCGGCGTGCGCAATGGCGAGACCATCAAGGCCCTGCAGAAGCGCGTCGACGAGCTGGCGCCGCACTTCCCGGCCCTTATCGCCTAGTCGCGCCGTCACGCCCCACGTCGCAGATTGCACAGATTTCTCAGATTCACTAGGGCGTCTGCGTCATCTGCGGGATCTGCGACAAAAAGGGGCGCGACCGGGCTTTTCAGCCCCCTGACGTTGGGCGGCGTCGTGGATGGAAGACGCCGCGCCTGGGACCGGCTCGTCGCCGCCGCCCCGCCGCCCTGGGTCCTCGGCCACTGCCGTTGCGTGGAGGCCCTGGCGGACGCCATGTGCGATTGCGCGGAGGACGCCGGCCTGTCCATCGACCGCGACGTCGTCCGGCAAGGCGCGCTCCTCCACGACGTCGGGCGCAGCCTGACGCAGGACGTGCGCCACGCCAGCGTCGGAGCCGAGCTCCTGCGCAAGGACGGCACCTGGCCAGACCCCGTCGTCCTGGCCGTCGAACGGCACACCGGGGCGGGCATCGACGCGGACGAGGCGAAGGCGTTGGGGCTGCCGGTCAAGGATTACACGCCGCGAAGCATCGAGGAGAAGGTCGTGGCGCACGCGGACAACCTCTACTCCGGCGACAAGCGGTTGTCGCTGTCCGACCTGCAGGCGAAGTACCGCGCCAAGAACCTGCCGCGGGCGTGGCGGAAGATCGAGGCCCTGCACGACGAACTGGAGGACCTGCTTTCCGTCGACCTCGAGGACCTTGAGCCAGCCGCCCTTGACCCGCCGTGACGATCCACCGATGACACCGATCCCCACCGATGCGTGCACCTCATCGGTGCCATCGGTGACATCGGTGGATGGGCCGGGTGTCGATCAGGTGCCCGTGAACTTGGGCGAGCGCTTCTCGACGAAGGCGTCCAGCCCCTCGCGCTTGTCCTTGGTCGCGAAGAGCAGCACGACGGACTCCTGCTCGACCTGCAGGCCGGAGCCGAGGTCCATGCCGATGCCCTGGTCGAGGCTGGCCTTCGCGCCGGCGACGGCCAGCGGCGCCTTGGCGGCGATGGTGCGGGCGACGTGCAGCACCTTGTCCTGCAGCTCCGCGGCCGGGAAGACGGCGTTGACGAGCCCGAGCTCGAGGGCCTCGCCGGCGCCGACGGTGCGGCCGGTGAAGACCAGGTCCTTGGCCGCGCCGACGCCGATGCGGCGGGGAAGGCGCTGCGTCCCACCGAAGCCAGGGTGGATGCCGAGGCCGACCTCGGGCAGGCCGAGCTGCGCTTTGTCGCTCGCATAGAGGAGGTCGCCCGCCAGTGCCAGCTCGAGGCCGCCGCCGAAGGCGAAGCCATTGATGGCCACCAGGACGGGGCAGGGCAGGCGGGCGAGGCGGTCGATGACGCGGTTGCCGAGCTCCGTGTAGGCGCGCGCCTCGGGGACCGTCATGGCGCGCATCGTGGGGATGTCGGCGCCGGCGATGAACGCCTTGCCTTCGCCGGTCACGATGACGGCGTGGGGCTTGGGGCCCTTCTCCAAGTGGGCAAGGACGTCGTCGAGGTCGCGCAGGACCTTGGGCGCCAAGGCGTTGAGCGCCTCGGGCCGGTCGAAGGTGATGCGGGCGATGGCGTCGTCGATGGATTCCAGCGTCACCGAGGGATGTGGCCACGGGGTGCCTGC
>JAXDQQ010000063.1:0-4334 GCA_034667805.1 Thermoplasmata archaeon
GAGATCGTCAACGGGCACTACAAGACCGTCGAGCCGCGCGCCTTCGCCGCCGCCTTGCAGCGCCGTCTGGCCGTGCGCGCCATCCTCAACCGCATCACCGTCCATCACCCGCTTCCCCAGCTGCGCAATTGGGCCGCCGAGACGCGGCTGGCCACTGGCATCCACGACTTCGTCCTCGTGGGCGGCGAGAGCAGCAAGCAGGAGTACCCGGGCCCGGGCGTCCTTGCCGCGTTGGAGGGCCTTCGCCAGCCGGTCACGCGCGCCAACGGCCACCTCGGCGTCATCACCATCCCCACGCGCCGCCGCAAGGTCCTCGACGAACCGCAGCGCCTCGTGCAGAAGCAGGATGCCGGCGCCGATTTCGCCATCAGCCAGATCCTGTGCGAGCCGGAGGCCGCCCTGCGGCTGCAGTCGGACCTTCTAGTGGCCTCACTCCACGGCCGCCGGCCCCTCACCCTGTTCTGGAGTTTGGCGCCCGTGGCCAAGAAGCGCGACCTCGAGTTCCTCGACTGGCTCGGCGTCGAGGTCCCCGAGGAAGTCCGCAGCGGCCTCTTGGCGGCGGAGCCATCGCGTCGGGTCGCCCGCTCGCACGAGCTCAACCTGGCCATCGCGCGCCGGCTGCTGGAGGGCGCGGAAGGCAAGGGCAGCGGACCCATCGGGTTCTGCGTCGAACACGTCATGCTGTCCAACATCGAGGCGGCCATCGAGCTCGTGGACGAGGTGCGCACGCTGACGAAGGAGTTCAAGTCGGCGCCGGCGGCGTTCGCGCCTGCCGTGGGTTGGTAGCGGATCCAGCCGAGGCCGCCGGATTCAGCGGAAACGATCGGCTGGATCAGGTCGAAATCGGCTGAATCACATCAGGCGGCCGGCTTCCAGGAACTCGGCGCCCTGGGCCAGCGGCACGGTGTTGAGCGCGGCCTCGACCTTGTCGTTGTTGCCCTCGACGTCCTCGACGACGATGGAGCAGAGGAGGGCCTTCATGCCGAAGGCGAAGGGCACGGCGGTGGCCTTTGACAGCTTGGCGACGCCGGCCGGCATGGCCGCGGCGACGTTCTTCTCGAGCTGGGCCATGTCGACTTCGATGCCTTCCGGCATGACGCGGTACTTCAGCAGGATCTGGCCCATGGCCCGGCCGACAAAGGCCCCGTATTTCACGGTTCGGGCGCGGGAATGACCCTCGGCCGCCGACCTACGCTCCGCGGGGTCAGCGGCCCTTCTTCAGCCCGAGCTTGCGGCGGAGCTTGGTGGCCGACGAGCGTTTGGCGATGCGGCCCTTGCCGCGCGCCGCCTTCTTGGCTCTCTTGCGGACGGACCGCATGCGCGACGCATACTTGCGCTGGGCGAGTTGCTTCTTCGTGAGCTTCGACTTCTTCTTGGCGCGTTTGCGGGCAACCATGCGAAAGTCAACCCGGTCACACGGATGAGGCTTGCGAGAGCGGCTGGCGGTCCGTGCATCCGCGCGGCAAACTATAACGCCCGGCGACGGCGGTGCTCCCTCGTGCGCTGGACCCCGGTCGCGTTCGCGGGCTTGCTCCTCCTGGCGGGCTGCTTGAACGATGGCGACGAAGGCCGGACATCGACGACGCCCCCGGTGGGCGCCGTGGATGCTGGATGGGCCCTGCGGGCGTTGCCTACGAAGGGGACCGACGACCACCACGACCACAACGACGCGGCGATGCACAAGGGCCTCTCGACGCCCAACTTCCAGGTCATCGGCTGGGACCCGCTCGTCTCGGACTACCACCGCCGGCCCTCCGGCGCCTATTCGTGCGGCACGGTCATCGACACGGACGAGCGCACCATCGGCGTCTACAACTCGTTCGGGACCGACGTGGCGCTCATCATCGTCGACCTGAAGGACCCGGTCCATCCGACGAAGCTCGGCGAACTCGTCCTGCCCCTCACCCACGTCTATGACGTCTCCGTCACGGACGATGGGATGTTCGCCGTGTTGGGCACCGATCCCCTGGACATGGGACCCGATCTTCCCCCGACGTTCGGCGCGACTTACACGACGCGGCCGACGTTCCGCGATGCCTGCGGCGTCGAGCACGCCGGCCCGGAGACGCAGCTTCCCTACGACTCCGGCCTTCTCCTCGTCGACCTGCGCGACCCGACGAACCCCACGGTCGCCGACTACGTCCCGCAGCCCGTGCTGGGGGCCCACAGCGTCTCGGCCGCCACGATCGACGGCGTCACCTACATCGCCGCCTCGACGACGAACCTCGTGCACGGTGCCAGCTACTACGTGTTCTACACGGTCGACCTGCTGGCCGGCTTCGGCACGCTTCAGCCGTACGGAGTGATGACGGCGCAATACCCTGCGATCCCGGACGGCGCCCCGGCGGTGGATGCCCAGATCAACGGGCACGTCGACGCCACGATCGCGAAGCATCCGGTCACTGGCCAGGTGCTGGCTTACCTCGCCAACTGGAACGGCGGCGTCACCATCGCCGAGCTTGCGGGTCGTGGCAACGTCCGCGCCATCGGGTTGTGGAACGACTTCGACCCGGCCAAGGGCGCCGAGATGACCGGGCAGATCCACTCCGTGAACCCGATGCCCGCTCTGCGCAACGGCCGCCACATCACGGCCATCGGGCAGGAGATCGGCGGCCACCCCGCCAACCGGCCCTCCGGCCAGGCCATCCTGCTGGACACGACGGACCCCACGCACCCGAAGGCGGTGGCGCGCTGGACGCTGCCCGTCGACGCGCAGTGGGACGAGGGCGCCATCTTCTCGACACATTACCTCGACCTCGTCGGCGACACGCTGTTCGTCAGCATGTACCACGCTGGCATCTGGGCGGCGGACGCCAACGAATCGCAGTGGCCCAACCTCCCGTCGCTCGGCGTGTTCCTGCCGGACCACGACAGCGACGCCCCGTTCACGACGGGCGTCTACCCGTGGCGTCCCCTCACCGTGGAGATCGGCCACCTCGACGACGGCACGTTGGTGACTGTCGACCATGCGACCGGCGTCTACACGTTGCGCTTCACTCCGGACGACCCGCGCGTGCCCCGCGTGGCTCCGTGGACGGAAGACGATTGGGTGCCCGAGTAGGCCGCTACTTCTTCCCCGCCTTCAGGCCCAGCTTGCGGCGCAGCTTCGTGGCGCTGGTCCTCTTGGCGACGCGGCCCTTGCCGCCGGAGGATTTCTTGGCGCGCTTGCGGACGCCGCGCATGCTGGCCGCGTACTTGCGCTGCGCCCGCTGCTTGGGCGTGAGCTTGGTCTTCTTCTTCCCGAAGCCGAACATGCCGAGGCATCGGCGCACCTCCGGATGAGCATGCCGGCGGCGGGCACCTGTTTTTGAAAGGCAGCCACGTCGCCGTGGTTAGAAGCAGGCGATCGGCCGGCGTCGGGCGCGAGGCCCTCCGCAAGCCAACCGCCAACGTCGCTTCGCTCTTGGGCGATTGGCCTAGCTCGGTATGGCAGCGGACTTTTAATCCGCCGGTCACCGGTTCAAATCCGGTATCGCCCGTCTCACTCGCTGCGCTCGTTCGACGGAGCGCGATACCGCATTTTCCGCTCGCTTCGCTCGCTGGCCGGAAACCCATGCTGCGCGGGCTTTCCGGCCCCAAATCCGGTATCGCCCGCTCACTCGCTACGCTCGCGTGCTCTCGGATTCGCTTGCTCGCGTACGCTCGCAAGCCGGTCGGGACCGCCCGCGCTGCGGGGCGGTCCCTTCGCAAATCCGGTATCGCGCTTTCAGGTTTCATGGGGCGACCATGGTGCTTATGTGCCAGGACGGCGGGTCGGCGTCGATGCGGTCCTGGTTCGCGGTGCTGGTCGTCGGAGTGGCCCTTGCGTTGGCCTCGACGCCGGCCGCTGCCCAGCCGGTCGAGCAGCTCGTGACGGTGACCCCTACCGAGCATTACGAGTTCCGCATCGCGGGCCAGGGCAAGGCCGTCCAGGTGTCCATCCGGCTGCGCGACGGCGTGAGCCACGGCGGGACGCTGTCCGGCGACGGCACCTGCGGCAAGGCCGGCGCCTCGACGAACGTCATCGGCCTATCGACCTCGGGCCAGCACCTGGCGAGCCTGGACTGCGGCGTCCTGGCCAAGGGCCGGACCGCCGTGATCCGGTTCGACAGTGGAGCCTCCGCCTTCGTCGGGTCGCTCCGGCTCGTCAATGCCACCTTCGCCCCCTGAGGCCCGACCGGGACGGTCCCGGCCTAACCCGTTCACCCTCCCGCGCCAAACCTTCATCAGTCCCAGCCGCCATAGTCGGTAGGTCCGGGGCAGGGGTAGCGGTTTTATACCCCCCCCTCGTCGCCCGGAATTGCGTCGCCAAAGCCTGGCCTAGGCCGAGCCATCGCGCTTGAGCTTGGGCACCC
>JAXDQQ010000064.1:0-4312 GCA_034667805.1 Thermoplasmata archaeon
GGGAACGTCAGGCGAGTCCTCCCCGCAGATCGCCCAGCTCGACAAGGACAAGCCGCACGAGATCGTGCTGGCCACGGCCGACGGGCGGCTGACCGTGCTGGACGGGCGGACGCTCGAGCCAGAGAAGGGCTGGCCGCGCGTGATGCACTCCACGCCCGGCTCGAAGGCGATCGCGAAGCGCATCGGCACCGTCCGCCCCGGCTTCCTCGCCACCCCCGCGATCGGCGACGTGGCCGGCGGGCGCACCCCGGAGATCGTGGCCGCCGGGCTCGACGGCCGGATCTACGCCTTCACCCCGCGCGGCCGCCGCGTGAAGGGCTTCCCGTACGCGACAAGGCTCGCCAAGCCCGCCGAGAAGGGCCAGCTCGAGCCCGCCATCTACGGCTCGCCCGCGCTGGCCGACCTGGACGCCGACGGGAAGCTCGACGTCGTCGTGGGAGCCGCCGACCAGCGCGTCTACGCGGTCGACGGCAAGGGGAAGGACCTTCCCGGCTGGCCGGTCCTCGCGCGCGACGGCGAGTCGGGCAACGTCGCCAAGATCCTGGCCTCGCCGGCGATCGGCGACCTCGACGGCGACGGCAAGCCCGACGTGGTCCAGGCCACCGGCGAGGCCTACGGCGCCACGCCCGACACCACCGGCCGCGTCCACGCCTTCGACGCCACCGGCAAGCCGAAGCCCGGCTGGCCGGTCCGCCCGCCCGCCCTGGCGGCCGACTCGATCCCGCTGGCCGGCGAGGGCGTGCCCGGCGGCGCCGTCCTGGCCGACGTCGACGGCGACGGCAGGGACGAGGTCGCCGTCGCCGCCTTCACCGGCCCGCCGCAGCTCTACCGCGGCGACGGGAGCAAGGTCCACGACTTCGCCACGCTCTCCCCGCCCGTGCTCGGTCTCGGCGCCAACGCGGCGTTCGGCCGCTTCGGCGGCAGCCTCAGCTACGTCTCCGGCGTCGTCGACGAGCGGCTCGCGCTCGCCCAGCTCAGCCCGGCCTCCCAGCTCCACTTCGACCACCTGGCCGGCGCCTGGGACGCGGCGGGCGGCGGCTGGCGCACGGGCTTCCCCCGCGTCGTCGAGGGCTGGCAGATCATCAGCGGGCCGGCCATCGCCGACGTGGACGCCGACGGCGAGGCCGAGCTGATCTTCGGCGGCAGCGGCAACGTCCTGCACGCCTTCCGGGCCGACGGCGGCGAGGCGGCGGGCTGGCCGAAGCCGCTCGAGGGCTGGCTGCTGGCCGCGCCGGCGGTCGGCGACGTGGACGGCGACGGCCGGCTCGAGGTCGTCAGCGTCACCCGCGACGGCTGGCTCTACGTCCACGACACGCCGACCCCGGCCGGCGAGCAGGAGTGGCCAAGCTTCCGCCACGACCTGCGCAACTCGGGGCGCCACCGGTGAAGCAAGTTCTCGATGCGACGTGCGTTGGCAGGGGCATGCGTCCCCTGCTTCTCGCCGCCCTGACCCTGCTGGCCGCCGCCGCGCCGGCCTCCGCCAACGTGATGAACGCGCGCACCGTGATGGCCCCGCCGGCCGTCGCCGCCCCGCTCGAGGGCGAGGGCGAGAACATGAAGCTGATCGGCAACGTCGAGGTGCCCGGCCTGACCGAGCTCGACATGGCCGGCGACCACGCCTTCCTGGCCTCCGACGCGGGCCTGACCATCGTCAACGTCTCCGACCCGAAGGCGCCCTTCATCGAGTCGATCGCCGAGTGCGCGGCCGGCTACGGCGACGTCGACGTCAACGCGCAGGCCACCGTCGCCGTGCTCGGCACCGACAGCGGCAACCCCGACTGCGACGACACCCAGGACTCGGGCACCGTCGTCTTCGACGTCACCGACAAGAAGCACCCGGTCTTCAAGAGCATGGTGCCGGTCGCCGTCGGCTCGCACACGCAGACGCTCGACTACCCCTACCTCTACATCAACAACTACGACCCCGAGTACCGGATCATCGAGATCTACGACATCTCCGACCTCGAGAAGCCCAAGAAGGTCTCCCAGGTCGAGATGAACGGCACGGCCGCGCACGACTCCTACGTCGACCACCGGCCGGACGGCAAGACGCTGCTGTACTCGGCCTCGGTGGCCACGCATGACGTGGTCGACGTGACCAACCCCGCCGCGCCGATGTTCCTGCAGAAGGTGCGCGACAGCCAGGTCACGATCTCCCACCAGGTCGAGCCGAACTTCAAGCGCGACGTGCTGATCGCCACCGACGAGTACGGCGGCGGCGCCGCCTCCGGCGTCTGCGGCAAGTCGCCGACGGCCGACGCCACCTACCTCCTCGGCGGCGAGGCGACCGCCGCCCAGGGCAACGGCTTCGTGCACTTCTACGGGGCGGCCGAGGACGGCACCTTCGCCAACAACGGCCTGCTCAAGAAGGGCACCTTCAACATCCCGCTGCACGCGCCCGAGACCAGCGGCTGCACCGCCCACGTCTTCTGGCAGGCGCCGTCCGAGAACCGGCTGACCATCGCCTGGTACGCGCAGGGCGTGCGCATCGTCGATTTCAACGACCCCGCGCAGGCCAAGGAGCTCGGCTGGTTCGTCCCGACCGGCTCGTCCGCCTGGGGCGCCAAGCCGCACAAGGGCCACGTCTTCGTCTCGGACATGAGCCGGGGCCTCGACGTCTACGAGTACACCGGCGAGGGCGGCAAGGGCTGGCCGGCCACCTCCGAGCCGGCCGAGGTCACGCGCCTGCGCCGCATCGGTCTGACGCCGTCGTCGGGCACCGCGCCCGTGGCGCCGCCGGCCAAGCCGCAGCCCGCCGCCTCGCGCACGCTCGGCGCCTTCAGCCTCAAGACCAAGCTCAAGCGCGTCCCGGGGAAGAAGGGCAAGAAGGCCAAGCTGACCTTCACGGTCACCGACGCCTCCAACGTCGTGGTCTCCAAGCTGCGGTTCTCCAAGAAGTCGGGCCGCAAGGTCGCCGTCCGCGCGAGCGGCGTGGCGATCGCCGGCCGCTACCGCTACGTGATCCGGGTGGGCGACCGCGGCAAGGTGCTCAAGCGCGGCCTGGTGACCGTCAAGGAAAAGCCGGGCCTGGCGCTGGCGCCGAACGCGTCGCTGGTCTGCCGGGTCCGCTGAGGGCCCGCGCGATCGGCAGCTCCGCCGGGCGACTTGAGGGTCGCGCCCGTCTTTCATACCCGATCGAGACAATTGGCGTACGTCGCGCTCCGACGCGACGCACGCGCTGTCAGTAAGCACGGCGGAGACCTGTCCGGGCGCTGACCTCGAAGGTCCGCGGGGCATCGGCCGTTGCATAGCCGAACAACCGCCCCTGGTCGACTCGACTCGGATCGGCGGTGGCAAGAAGGCCAGCCCGTGTGAGGGCGGGCCACGGTTTTCAACCCACTCCCGGAGGAGTCGCATCACCATGCTCAAGTTCACCCGCAAGCGCGCCGCCGTGCTCGGTGCCGTCGCCACGATCGCCATCGCCGGCGGTGCGTACGCCTACTGGACCACGACCGGCGACGGTACGGGCACCGGCTCGACCAAGGCCACCAACGGGGTGCTCGTCCTGCACGGCACCGTCGACGACCAGCTCGCCCCGGGCGAGTCCTCGACCGTGCACTTCACGGCCGACAACGCCTCGACGACCGACCTGCGGATCCGGACGATCCACCTGGACGGGATCACGTCGGACGACCCGAACTGCCGGATGTCGGACTTCACGATGCCGGACGTCGCCTCCAACCAGACGATCGTGCACGGCACCACGGGCGCGGCCGTCACGGCGACCGGGACGCTCAGCTACGCCAACGACCCGGCGTTCAACCAGGACGATTGCAAGGACGTGACCCTGACCCTGGACCTGTCCAGCAACTAAAGGGCACATCCATGGGTGCACGAGCGGCTGGCCTCAGGCCGGCCGCTCGCTGCCCCGGGACCGTGTGAGGCGATCCGTGTCCATCCGCAGAACAGCGAAGAGCATCAGCCGCAGCAGCGGCCTGGCGCTGCTCGGTGTCCTGGCCTACGCCCTGGCCGCCATCGCGGCCGTGGGGTCGCCGGACTTCAACCTGGGCTCCTCACCTTCCTCGGTCACCGTCGCCCCGGGCGGCAAGGCGACCTACACGCTGCACCTCACCCGCATCAACGGGATGACGGACGCCGTCCAGCTGGGGATCACCACCACCCTCCCCGCCGGCGTGCGGGTCAGCTTCTCGCGCAACCCGATCCCGGCGGTGACGACGGGCACGGCGACCAACTCCACGACCATGACGGTGGAGACCAACGTGGGTGCTACGACCCCCAACGGGACCTTCGACATCGGGCTCGCGGGCAGCAACCTCGGCTCTCCCAAACTGACCCGGCAGACGAACGTCTC
>JAXDQQ010000065.1:0-4012 GCA_034667805.1 Thermoplasmata archaeon
GTCCTTCGTCGCCTGCGCCTGGTCGGCCTTCGCCGCCTTGGTCGCCTGCGCCTGGTCCGCCTTGTCGTCGGCCTTCTGCTTCATGGCCGCCTTCTGGGTCCGCGTCGCCATCCTATGCCTCGCGGACTGCGCCTACCAGGGGAAGGCGGATGAGGTCTTCGGCGGCGTCCAGCGTGTGGTCGGCCTCGGGCGGGACGGGGGCCCCTAGCTTGCCGTAGCGGGCCCACGCAGTCTGCATGCCGGCGGCCTTGGCGCCTTTCATGTCCTTCTCCGGCCAGTCCCCGACCATGAGGACCTGCTGCGGCGGGAGGCCGAAGAGGTCGAGGGCCGCGCGGAACGTCTTCTCGTGCGGCTTGTGCTCGTTGGAGTCGGTGAAGGTCAGGACGAAGTCGAAGAAGTCCACGAGGCCGGCGGATTCCAGGCGCTGGTAGGCCTTGAAGCGCGGGGCGTCGGTGAGGACGCCGAGGCGCAGGCCCTTGCGGGTCAGATGGATGAGCGTGCGGCGGACGCCGGCGTACGGCTCCGTCTGCAGCATCTTGGCCTTGAGGTAGGCGTTGACGGCGTGGGCCGTGATGCGGTCGACGTTGTGCTGGCTCAGGCTGAGCTTCTGCTGGTGGTGACGCTGCAGGAACGAAGCGAACACCGCGTCGCCCTCGATGTCCTGCAGGTACTCGCCGAAGAGGATGTCGCCCGCCTCGTCGGGCGAGAACGGGAAGTCGGCGCCGGCGGCCACCATCGCGCGCGCCGCGGCATCCGAGGCCGTGCGCTTCATGCGCAGGAAATCGACCAGGGTGTTGTCCAGGTCGAAAAGAACTGCCTTGATCTCCACGCGTCGCGGAGCCTGGAGCCGGGTTTCAAGTCGCCGGGGGCTCGACCGGCCGCCGCCGCTCGGCCAAGGCCTTCTCGACCTTGCCAAGCCAGACCGCCAACGTGGCCGGTGTGGCGACGATGGCGTCAGGGAGCACCTCCTGGAGCTTGGCGCGGCCGGGTTTCGGCAGCGGCTCGGCCGGCTCGTCTACGAAGAGCACGGCCAGTTCGCTGGCCCAGCCATACGACCGGATGGCCGCCGCCGTCACGCGGCCGTGGCCGGGAAGGCGGCTGAGCCAGACGACCAGGACGTCCGGCTTGAGGTCCTTGACCTGGCGCAAGGCCTCCGCGCCGTCGGCGTGCTCGGCGCCGACGACGTGGGCGCCGGCCGCGGCGACGAGGTCGACCTTGGCCGTGAGCCCGGAGGCGTCCCAATGCACGACGAAGGCGCGCAGCATCCGCGAGGCGGTCGAGGGCCGCCTTGAGGGATACGCCTTGGCATTCGGTCGTGGCGGGCTAGTCCAGGGTCAAGGCCTGGCCCGGATGGGGCAGGAGCGCCTTGCGGCCGATCCGGTCCGAATACCACGTCGCCGTCATTCCGGGTTGCTCCGAATGCACGGGGACGAGCGTCTTCGGCTTGAGGCTCTCCAAGATCGCGTGCAGCGTCTCTTCGCCGGCGTGGCCGGAGACGTGCGTGTGCTCGGGGCCGGCGAGGTTGAACGCCTTGATCCAGCGCGTGAGCTTGAACATCACGAGCTCGAGGTCGTCGTTGAACGGCTGCGTCTGGCTGTGGATGTAGAGCCCTTTGGCCAGGGAGCGGTCGGGGAAGAGGTCGAACAGGTCGGTCATGTTCCAGTAGCTGAGCGTGAAGAGGTAGTCGCGCGGGGCCGCCGCCACGTCGAGCGGCGTCACGACGTTGTCGCCGAGTTGGATGCTGCCGTCCTCGTCGGCGGCGCCAAGCAGCACGCGTTCCCACTTGTCCAGCTCCGTCGACACGAGGCGGATCCACTGGTCCGGCGGCGCCTGCAGTTCCTGCATGGCCAACGTCAGCTTGTTCCCCATCAACAGGGGCCCGCCGCGACGCAGCACGGTGCCCTTCCCCTGCGCCTTGACGAAGACGGCCAGGTTCCGGTCGCGCAACGGGTCGGGGATGTCGGTCCGGCCCGTCCGCGCCAGCGTCTGGAGGAGGTGCGCCTGCTTCGGCTGCAGCACCAGCCGGCGGCCGAGGCGGCGCGCCACGTTCCAGATGGAGACAAGGCGGTCAACGTCGCGCATCGGGTAGCCGATGCCCACGAAGCCCGGGCCGGCTTCCTTCTCGTGCGCGGCGATGAGCGCCTCGATCTCGAGCTCGACGGCGTTCTCGCTGTCGGTCTTCGCCTTCGGCGCCGCGCCGTGGGCGTGGTCGTGCTTCTCGTCGCTGGCGCGGCGCACGCGCGTGCCTTCGACCATGAGGACGTCGGGGTCCTCGGCCAGCTTGAGGAACCGCTCGGTCAGCTCCGGCCGCCGGCCATGGGCGCGGAAGTCGCCCGTGTAGACGAGCTTGAAGCCGTCCTTGCGCACGGCCACGAAGCCTACTGCGCCCTGGATGGAATGGTCGACCGGTGCGTGCGAGATCTCCCAGTCGCCGACGACTTGCGCGGGCTCCTGCAGGAACGGGCGGCCGGGCCCGGACTCGTCGTCGCCGTAGCGCCAGTTCACCGTCAGCTTCGGGCCCTCCGTCTTGCTCTTCGCCTTGGTGTAGCCGACGCCGCCGCGCAGCTGCATGTCCAAGAGGTCGGTCTCCCAGCCGCGCGGGCTGGTCTCCTGCAGGTTGGCGAACGTCGACACCGTTTCCTGCGATGCTAGGACGGGGATGTCGGTCCGGATGAGCCCGAGCAGGCCGAAGTGGTCCTGATGGGCGTGCGTGATGCAGATGGCATCGACCGGCCGCTCGCCCGCCTGTCCGCCGAGGTCCGTGCGGTACAAGGTCGGCAGCCGCGGCACCAGGTCGAGCGTCTGCAGGTCGCGCGCTGCGGCAAAGGAGCGGGCCTTGAGGAAGGCGTCAAAATAGTCGCCGAAGCCCGGCCGGCGGACGTACGATTCCGGCAGCTGGTATTCCACGGTGGCCGCCCCGAAGCGCCTCCCGGCATCCAGGAGGAGGCGGGTCTTGCCGTCGTCCAGGACGAACGAGTTGCCGCCGATCTCGCCGACGCCGCCATAGCCGGTCAGCGTCAGGGCCACGCGTCGCGTCAGCCGTTCCCTCCTGTTCAGGCTTGCCTGGGGTTGAATGCAAGGCCCCCGATTGTTTTGCGAATGGGCCACGGTTGCGGCGGCAGTCTTTTCTATGTCCCCGCGTCCCTTCCGACCGTTCCCTGAAAATGGCGTCTCCCGATGGATCAGGCCACTTTTCTCCTCCAGGCGAGGGCTCCGAGGGCAAGACGCTCTTCAAGCGCGCCCGCCGCGACCCGCTGCGCGGCCACCCCATCGAGGACCCGTTCAGCGTCGAGGCCGCCGTCACGCAAGGGAAGCACGCCACGCTGGAGATGCACGCCCTCAACCTGACGGCGCACCGCCTGCGCGCCATGCGGCACGAAGGCATCACGACATTGCCGCAGCTGCGCCGCAAGATCCGCATCCTGCCACACCAGGTCAAGGCGGCCATCAAGGTCCTCAACGAGCTGCAGGGCCGCGCCATCCTCGCCGACGAGGTCGGCTTGGGTAAGACCATCGAGGCGGGCATCGTCATGAAGGAGCTCGTCGCCCGCGGCAAGGCGAAGTCCATCCTCGTCCTCACGCCGGCCTCGCTGGCCTCGCAGTGGCAGCAGGAACTGTGGGACAAGTTCGGCGAACGCTTCGTCCGCCACGACGACGACGACTTCCGCGGCTTCTCCAAGCACGACAAGATCGTCGCCTCCATCGACACCGCGAAGTCGGCGCAGCACTACCCCGACATCATCGGCCGCGAGTGGGACCTCGTCATCATCGACGAGGCGCACTACCTGAAGAACAAGAAGACGCAGCGCTACAGCCTCGCCGACGACATCACGGCGCGCCACGCGCTGATGCTCACGGCGACACCCATCCAGAACAACCTGATGGAGCTGTACAACCTCATCAACCTCATCAAACCAGGTCTCCTGGGCACGATGCAGAACTTCGAGGAGGAGTACATCGGCGACGCGCAGGGCCGCGTCCTCCTGCACGCGCAGCGGCTGCAGAAGCTGCT
>JAXDQQ010000066.1:0-7161 GCA_034667805.1 Thermoplasmata archaeon
CCGTGCGCCCACTCGTGGTCGGAGTCGAAGCCCTGCAGCGTCGGGAAGTCGAACGCCGTCGAGAGGCCGGTCGTGCCGTGCGCCAGGAGGTACTTGAAGCGCTCATTGGTCTCGTGCGCCGTGCCGAAGCCGGCGAACTGCCGCATCGTCCAAAGCCTGCCTCGGTACATCGTCGGCTGCACGCCGCGCGTGTAGGGGAACTCGCCAGGGAAGCCCAGGTCCTTCTCCGGGTCGAAGCCGACGCGGGCCAGGTCGTGGCGGTCGTACAGGCGACCGACCGGCGTCAGCGACTGCGTGGTGAACTCCTTCTTGCGTTCCGGCCCCTTCTCCAGGGCCTTCCGCAGGGTCGTCTCCTCCCACTTGGCCCGCGCCGACGCGTGGGTCGCCGCGGCGGTGGGCTGGGCCACGGGCTTGGAGGTCGGGGACATGCCTCAAGGCAGGTTGACAGGAGGGATGAAGGTAGCGCCGCCGGCCTAGCCGGGTGGCCCGCGCCGGCCCACCGCCGCCAGGCCGATCCCAAGGGCCAGGACGCCCAACGGCGCGGCGGGGATGTCCCACTGCGGCAGCGGCGATCCGTCGCTGGCCTTGAGTTCCGCCAGGGCGGCCAGTTCCTGGCTGGTCGCGTTGCCGACCCAGCCGCGCAGGAAGACGGTCGCCGCCTCTTCCGCCAAATCGCGGGCCGCTTCGAACTTGGTCCGGCCGTCGGGCAGGACCGCCTTCGCCTCGTCGTTCTTGTCGGCCCCGTCTTTGGCGAAGTCGCCGTGCGGGTACGCGTCGCCCGGCGGGCGTTCCGTGTCCTCGGCTCCAGGCAGGAACCCGGTGAGCCACAGGCCGCCCGGCGCCGAGCCGTTGCCGTTGACGGCGCGCACCACGGCGCCAGGGTCGTCGAGGTCGACGGCGTTGGAATGGCTGAAGCAGTCCTCGATGGCGTGCAGCGCGTTCCCGAGGGAAGCCAGGGCACCCTTGGCGTCGCCCGCGGCGCTGGCGTTGCGGGCCACGCCCCGTTGCTGGCCGATGTACTCCACGGTCGCGACGAACGCGTCCAGGTCGCCGGCCGGCGGCACGCGGTCGCAGTGGTGCTCCGGCGCGTAGTCGGCGGTCGCGTCGATGCGGCCGACCTTGTGCGCGTTCGGCTCGAGCTTGTTGTCGCGGATGTCGACCGCGCGCACGGCCTCCGTCAGCGCGTCGATGCCCGCTTCGGGGTAGCCAGCGTTGCGGGCGGCGGCCTTGGTGATGTCGTCGTGCGGGCCGCCGGGGATGGAGTCGAAGGCGGACGCCAGCGGGACCAGGACGACCAAGAGCAAGGCTGCGGCCCGGCGGAGCATGCCCCGCCAACGGGGCGCCTGGCATTGGCCGCTCCGGTCGGGGCGCCAATCCTGCCCCACTCATCCGCGAGCCAAAGGCCGTCGGCCGTCGGCCGTCGGCTGGGGCTTCAGAAGTAGGGGCGCGCGTCGGTGAGCGGCCCGAGCCCTTCGAGCACCAGGCGGACGTCCGTGATGATGCACTCGACGCCCCACGTCGCCAGCTCGCGCGCCCGGGCGGCGTCGTTGACGGTCCAGGCCGCCACGCGTAGCCCGGCCACGTGCATGCGCTCCACGGCGGCGCGGTCCATGAACGACGTGTCGGCGTTGATCCAGCGGCAGTCCAGCTCCTTGGCCATGGTGATGTAGTCCTCCTCGACCGGGCCGAGCGAGATGAGACCGCGCGGCAGGTCGGGCGCGATGCGGCGCGACTCCTCCAGCACGCGCGGGTCCATGCTCGAGATCTGGGCATGGCCCAGGGCATGGTGGTGCTCGGCCAGGTGGACGGTCGGCTCCGTGGCGCGCAGCGCCTTGATCTCCAGGTTCCACACGCCGTGCCAGTCGCGCATGGCCGACAGCACGTCGTCGAGCCGGGGGATGGGGCCTTCCGGCGTCGGGTGCCGCCGGACGTCGTCGTAGCGCATGTCGGCCACCCGACCGTGGCCGTCCGTCGTGCGCTCGATGCCGGCGTCGTGCAGGACCACGACCTCGCCATCGGCGGTCGTGCGCAGGTCGAGCTCGATGGCGGGGAAGCCGGCCTTCGCCGCGGCCTGGAACGCCGCCAGGGTGTTCTCCGGGTGCTCGGCGGAGAGTCCGCGGTGGGCGCAGGCGAAGGCCGCCACGCCCCGCCAAAGCCGGCCCAGGGACTTGACGGTTCTCGTCCGGCCGGTCCCGGCGACGCCGGGCGGACCCTGGTCGTCCCGGGCCAGCCGCACCCTTGCGCGAAAAGGGATAAAGCGCGCCCCCGGCTTGGGCGGCCCCAGCAAGGCCCCTCCTGGGAGCCTTGTCCGGTCCCTTTCCATGTCCGCCGCCCCGCCCCCGCCCGCGCCGCCCAGCCCGACGAAGGGCCTGGAGGGCATCATCGCGGCCCAGTCCGCCATCTGCTTCATCGACGGCGACAAGGGCATCCTGAGCTACCGCGGCTACGACATCAACGAGCTCG
Organism: Thermoplasmata archaeon; assembly: GCA_034667805.1. GTDB lineage: Archaea > Thermoplasmatota > E2 > JACPAO01 > JAHFTW01 > JAHFTW01. The sequence goes on from JAXDQQ010000066.1 coordinate 2,464, forward strand.
CGCCGCACGCCACGTTCGAGGAGACGACGTTCCTGCTGTGGGAGGGCCACCTGCCGACGAAGGACGAGCTCGCCGAGTTCACCGCGCTGCTCGCCAAGAACCGCGAGCTGCCCGCCATGGCGCTCAAGGTCCTCAAGGCCGTCGCCAAGGCGATGGGCCCGATGGACGCCCTTCGCACGACCGTGTCCGCCCTCGCCGCCGGCCGCGCGGACGCCGACAAGTACTCCGTCGACGTCGACCGCACCAAGGCCATCGAGACCGTGGCGCAGCTCGCCACCATCGTCGCCTACTACCACCGCATCCGCATGGACAAGGACCTCGTGCACCCCGACGCGTCGCTCGGGCACGCGGCAAACTTCCTCTACATGCTCACGGGCAAGAAGCCGACGCCCGCCGCGGAGAAGGCCTTCGACGTGGCCCTCGTCCTGCACGCCGACCACGACCTCAACGCCAGCACGTTCTCCGCCCGCGTCACGGCCGCCACCCTGGCCGACTTCCACGGCGCCATCACCTCCGCGGTCGGCACCTTGAAGGGCCCGCTGCACGGCGGCGCCAACGTCGAGGTCATGAAGACGCTGCTCGAGATCGACGCCAGCCACGAGGCGCCCGAGGACTGGGTCGAGCACCAGCTCGCCAAGAAGCGCAAGATCGCCGGCTTCGGCCACCGCGTCTACAAGACCCTCGACCCGCGCGCCATCCACCTCTCCAAGCTCTCCAAGTCGCTCGGCGAGCAGGCCAAGAACACGAAGTGGTACGAGATGAGCCTGGAGCTGCAGGACATCATGAAGGCGGAGAAGGACATCGACGCCAACGTGGACTTCTTCTCGGCCTCCAGCTACTACGTCATGGGCATCCCCCTCGACCTCTACACGCCGATCTTCGCGTTGTCGCGCGTGGCCGGCTGGTCGGCGCACGTCATGGAGCAGCACGGCGACAACCGCCTCATCCGCCCGCTGTCGGACTACACAGGCCCGGCGCTGGGCCGCAAGTGGGTCCCCATCGCCAAGCGCAGCCCGCCGCCGGCCAAGCAGGTCGAGGCGAAGTTGAAAGCAGCATGATCGCCTGGATGCGGCGTTTGCCGCATCGGATCCTCACATCAATTCGTGAAGACGCTCGACCGTCAACCCAGCCACTTTCAGGATCTGCGCCAGCGTCGATCTCTTGATGGGTTTGTGGGCGGGAACCGTGAGCTTCTGCACCTTGTCGCCAATCTGCCGTTGCAGTCGGACATGGCTTCCCCGTTGCCGGACCACCAACCAGCCATCCCGGGACAGCGCGCGCAACAAGCGATCGTAGTTGACCGAGGGGACCTTCACACGACGATCTCCTCGATGACGGCGCGTTCGGAATGGACCGAGTCCGCAGGCACGTCTTCGAGGTAGAGCTGGATGGCTTGTCGGATGTTGCGCAAGGCGTCCGCCTTAGAATCGCCCTCGCTGATGCAACCCGGAAGAGCCGGCACCGTGACGGTGTAGCCGCCGTCGTCACTGGGCTCCAGGACGACCTTCAGGTGCACGCCCTTGGACTGTGGGAGAGTCGGCATAAGGATTCTGGACCCGGCCAGGACTGGTTTCCCGCTTGTCCTTGAGCGAGGGCAAGATGAATCCGCGCACGGGTTGGCCTGATTGGTTTCGCTCACCCCTCCCAATCCGGCAAATCCAGGCCAAGGCGTCGATCCGGCGAATGCATTTGGTCGCCATCGACACCGAGACGTGCGCCCTCGGCCCCGGCCGCGACCGCCTCGTGCAGTTCTGTGCCCAGCAGCTCGACGGCGACCTTCGGGTCCTGGAGACCTGGACCGAGCTCGTCAATCCGGGCCGGCCCATCCCGGCCGCCGCCACCGCCATCCACGGCATCACGAACGAGATGGTGCGCGGGGTCCCCGGCTTCGCGCATTTCGCCCCCCGCCTCCGCCGCTTGTTCCGCCCGGAAACGGTGCTCATGGCGTACAACGCGGGCTTCGACTTCGGCGTCCTGAACTCCGAGTTCGTGCGCTGCGGCGTCGACCCGCTGCCGCTGGAGCAGCCCATCCTCGACCCGCTGCTGATCGAGCGACGCGTCACCAGCCGGAGCCTGGGCCCGACGTACAGACGCTACACGGGGCAGAACCTGCAGAACGCTCACACCGCCGACGCGGACGTGCACGCGATGGTCGAAGTGCTGCGCCGCCAAAGGCAGGTGCACGCCGACCTGCTGCCTCCCGACCTGGAGGACCTTGTCGACTGGCCGCAGGCCCCGACGCGGCCCAAGCGCAAAGGCCACCTGTACAAGGACGAGGCCGGCGTCGTGCGGCTCGGGTTCGGCAAGCACGCCGGCAAGGCCGCGCTGGAGGTCCCGTCGTATCTCGCCTGGATGCTCGAAGAGGATTTCCCCGAACGGACGAAGAAGCAGGTGCGCCGTGTGCTGAGCGAGCAGGTCCTCGCCATCTAGGTTCGTCGCCGCCGCGGCAACGCTTATGGCTGCCTGCCAGCGGTGGGCGAACGTGCGCCGGCCGCTTGCCTTGGCGATGCTCTGCCTCCTGACGGCCGGCTGCCTCTCCGGCGACGCGCCGGCGGAGACTGCGGCTCCGGCGGGCACGCCGGTCGGCGGATTCTCCCACACGGCCGTGTTCGCCGGCCAGTACGAGAAGGACGAGACCTCGTCGTCGCACGTCCTCGCCGAAGGGCCGTGGCCGGTCGGCGGCGGGGAGGTCACGCTGCTGGCCAGCGCCGTCGACGGCGTGGACATCGAGGTCGGCGTCGTGCGCCCCGAGGTCCCCGCGGGCACGCGGGTCCCGGTCCTCGCGGTGGCGACGCCGTACAACTCGCCGTTGACGCCCGACGGCATCGCCGACCAGGCCTACCCTGGATTCATCGACGACTTCGTGCCGCATGGCTACGCCTACGCGACCATCTCCGCGCGCGGGACGGCCGGTTCCGGCGGTTGCATGGACCTCCTCGGACCCCTCGAACGCGCCGACCTCGACCAGGCCGTCACGTGGCTCGGGAGCCAGGACTGGTCGGACGGCGGCGTCGCGCTGCTGGGCATCTCCTACGATGGCTCGACGCCATGGCAGGTCGCGGCCACCGGCAATCCACACCTGAAGACCATCGTCCCGATGGAGGGGATCACAGACTACTTCCAGCTCGACTACCGCAACGGCACGGCGAACTCGTTCGGCTGGGGCACCGAGCTCACGGGCTACTACCTGCTCCCGTTCGGCCTCGGGGTCATCAACCGACCGCCTGCCAAGACGGCGGAAGCGGCGCAATGCCCGGCCATGGTGGAGACCGCGGTCGCCCAGCCGTTCGCTGCCGCCGTCGGAACGCACGATCCGCTTGGCTTCTGGGCCGCCCGCGACCTGCGCCCGATGGTCCTGGACAACTACCATGGAAGCGTCTTCGTCTCGCAGGGATTCCTCGACGACAACGTCGATCCGGCACAGGTCACGCCGCTCGTGAACCAGCTCGAGGCCCGCGGCGTCGCCGTCAAGCAGCTCTGGGGCCAGTGGTACCACCGCTTCCCCGACCGGACCGGCGAGGCCGCCAGCGACCGGTGGGACTGGCACGAGACCCTGCTGCACTGGTTCGACTACTGGCTCAAGGGCGATACGACCGTCGACCTGGGACCGCGCGCTCAGATCCAGGACCCGTTCGGCCAATGGCGATCCGAGGACTCCTGGCCACCAGCCGATTCCCACCCGGTGGCATTCGAGTTGTCGGCCGACGGCCGCCTCCTCAACGGCACCGACGCCGAGGCCGGTAGCCTTCCGGTCCCCATGAGCGCCCCCATGGGCGGTCAAGGAAGCACGACCGGCGACCTGTGGAACGACGCCGCGCTCGTCTGCCAACTCTGCCCGACGTTCTTGACGGAGCCGTTCGCCGAGGAGTTCCGCTTCGCCGGCCTTCCGACGGTCCACGTCACCGTGACGCCGAGCGGCCCAGGCGGCTACATCGCCGCGCACCTCTTCGCGGTGCAGGCGGCCAGCGGCGAGACCGCGCCCGTCGTGCTCGGCATGGGCGGCGGCATCAACCTCCTCTATGCCGACGGCTCGCTCGACGCCAAGCCGCTGACGCCGGGCAAGCCGGTCCTCGCGAAGTTGGAGATGGAGCCGATGGATGCCGTGATCCCGGCCGGCTCGCGGCTCATGCTCGTGCTGCACCAGGGCGGCTTCGGCTCGCACCTTCCGCCTCCGGACACGATGCCCGTCACGGTGGAGTTGGGTGGCGGCAAGAGCCTGTTGACGGTGCGCGCCTTCGAGCGCGACCCGGCAGCGTTCTTCGATCCACCCTGAGCACACGGCCGTTCAGGCGGATCCGGGTGGAGCGCCGGTCGGACCGGCTGACGGCCCCGGACGGCCCGCGACCCACCACAGCCGCGCCAGCATCAGCACGAGCGCGATCTCGACGGCCTTGCTCGCGAGGTCCAGCACGCCGACGCCTTCTGGCTCGTACGCCTCGGGGCCGACGGGGACGCCCACGGTGCGGGACACGACCCAGAGGAGGATGATCGCCAGCGTCATCGCGATGCCGGCAAGGTACACGGTCCGGCGCACGGCGAGCCAGCCGCCCCACCCTTCGATGCCTTGCGTCAACAGGGCCAGCCCATACGCCACCTGCGCCGCGGCGGAGCCGAAGAAGAAGATGCCGTAGACCCACCATTCCGCCACGTGCTCGGGCCCGGCCATCGCGTGCAGTCCGCCGGCGACCAGCGAGACGA
>JAXDQQ010000067.1:0-3187 GCA_034667805.1 Thermoplasmata archaeon
CGCATGCAGTTCACCTACGAAGACTGCGTCGAGTGCGGCACCTGCGACATCGTGTGCACGCCGGGCTCGGTCAAGTGGCACAACCCACGCGCGAGCTTTGGCGTCAACTACCGCTACGGCTAGCGGATCCAACCGATTTTCGACGGATTCAGCGGATTTTCCTGCCGCATCCGATGGTCCTGGTTCCGCTGAATCCGATGCGCTGAATCCGGCCACATTCCGCTGAATCAAATAGGATGTCCCGGACCGGACCGCCTAACACCACCGAATCATCCTGGGACGCATGAACGCCCCAACGATGGCCGGTGCCTCGGTCCTCGCCTTTGCCTTGATGGCATTGGCCGGCTGCACCGGTTCCTTCAACGTCGACCAGACCGAACCGTTCCGCGTCCAGCTCGACGGCGCTCCCCAGACCGTCGTCGTCCGCGAAGGCGCGGAACCCCGCGAAGTGAACGTCGAGACGTGCCCCGACACCACCGACCCCTGTGACGTCGAGGAGGTCAACGTCCAGGTGGACGTGCACAAGACCTCGGCGAAGGCCTGCTCGATCAAGGTCATCATCAAGACCGTGTCGGGCGACGTCCTCGATGAGAAGGTCATCGACGTCGGCGACGACGACGATGGCAGCGCCAGCGCCTCGGCCACCGCCACCGGCGGCAACGAGACCGACAGCGGCAGCGCCTCCGCTTCCGCGACGGCCACCGGCGGCTCCGGCGACACGACCGTCCAGAACCTCATCGTGAACGTCAAGGGCAACAAGAACATCATCGTGGTGACGCAGGCCCTGCAGGGCGAGGCCAACGTCAACATCCAGGCCATCAAGGCCTCCGGCCACAGCACGGTGGACGCCGACCAGGACACCACCAGCTCGGCCTCGGCCACGATGTCGTCGACGAACACCACGACCAGCCCCTACTAGGCAGGTCCCCGTCTCCTCTTCCCCTCTTCCCCATTCCGTTCCCCCATTCCACGATTCTGACCCTCGGGCCCGGACATCCTTCGGTCCCGCGGCGCACCCCTTAAATCACTCCCCCAAGTCGCCGCCCCCAGGGCCGGATTGGAGGGCTTACCTCCGGTCAGGTCCAGAGTGAACCCAATGGTCCACGCCGCCGCGCCCGTAGCTCTCCCGCATGACCAGACGGGCATGGCAAGCTACAGCCCCGCGAACCCGTTGCTCCTCAAGGGACTGGGCCGGCCGCTGCACGTCGCCGTCTGCATGAAGATGACGCCGGACGCGACGGACCTCACCATCGACCCGGTGAAGAAGACCCTCGACCGCACCAAGGTCAAGAACATCATCAACCCGCCCGACGAGAACGCCTTCGAGCTGGCCCTGCAGCTCAAGGACCGCTTCGGCGCCCAGGTCTCCGTCGTCACGATGGGGCCGCCGTTCTTCGACATCATGCTGCGCGAATGCGTCGCCCGCGGCGCCGACCGCGGGGTCCTCATCACCGACCGCGCCTTCGCCGGCGCCGACACCTGGCCGACCTCCATGACGCTCTCGGCGGGCATCAAGAAGATCTCCAAGCAGTGGGGCGACGTGGACATCATCCTCTTCGGCGAGGAGACAACCGACGCCTCCACCGGCCAGGTCGGCCCGGGCGTCGCCGGCCAGCTCGACACCGAGCAGGCGACCTACATCCACTCCATCGACTTCGACCCGGAGACCGAGCTCCTCACCGCGACGCGCAGCATCGGTGGCGGCCACGAAGTCCTGCGCATGCCGCTGCCGGCCGCCGTGACCTGCGAGCTCAAGATCAACACGCCCCGCCTGGCGAACCTCAACGGCAAGCTGCGCGGCGCCGGCACCCAGCTCGTGGTCTGGGCGCTGTCGGACCTGTCGGACATCAAGGACCCGTCCTGGGTCGGCCTGAAGGGCTCCCCGACCATCGTCGGCAAGGTCGACATCTCCAGCGGCTTCGAGCGGCACGCCAAGAAGCTGCCCGACGCCAAGGCCGTCGTGGCCGACCTCTTCGAGCGCGGGACGGTGGCCTGATGACGCCCGGCCAAACCGCGGAACACGCGGACCGCGCGGAAACGAACGGTTCCGCGGTCTCCGCGCGATCCGCGGTTTCGTCGGTGAAGCGCAAGGGCGCCGGCCGCTACGACGCCATCACGTTCCGCGCCTGCAAGCCCTGCGAGTCCTTCGCCGACTGGAAGGGCGTCTGGGTCATCGCCGAGCACCGCGACGGCAAGCTCGCCGACGTCACGCTCGAGCTCCTCGGCGCCGCACGCCCGATGGCGGACAAGCTCGGCCACCAGGTCACCGCCGTCGTCCTCGGCCACCAGGTCACCGACCTCGGCGCGAAGCTCCTGGCGGCCGGCGCCGACGCCGTCATCCTGGCGCAGCACCCGGTCCTCAAGACGCCGCTGGCCCGCCCCAGCACCGACGTCATCAACAAACTCATCGAGGAGCGCAAGCCCAACATCGTCCTCATCGGCGCCACGCATACGGGCCGCGACATCAGCTCGCGCGTCGCCGCCACTCTCGACGCCGGCATGACGGCCGACTGCACGGAGCTCGACGTCGACGCCGTCAACGGCGAACTCCTCGCGCGCCGCCCGGCCTTCGGCGGCAAGATGCTGGCCACCATCCGCTGCGACCGCCACCGCCCCCAGATGGCCACGGCGCGCCCGGGCATCTTCAAGCCGCTCGACGCCGACTCCGGCCGCAAGGGCAAGGTCGAGTCCGTCAACGTCGACTGGCTCGGTCAGACGACGTACCAGGCGCAGGTCATCGACTACGTCCTCGACCACGGCACCAACATCACGAAGGAGCAGGTCCTCGTCGCCGGCGGCCTCGGCCTCGGCGGCCCGGAGGGCTTCGACAAGCTGCGTGAGCTCGCCGACGCGCTCGGCGGCACCGTGGCGTGCAGCCGCCCTGTGGCTGACAAGGGCTGGCTCGAGCGCAGCCGCCAGGTCGGCCAGACCGGCGTCTCCGTGCGGCCCAAGCTGTACATCGCCGTCGGCATCTCGGGCGCCATCCAGCACATCGAGGGCATGAAGGAGTCGGGAACCATCATCGCCATCAACTCCGACCCCAACGCGCCCATCTTCCACTACTCGGACATCGGGCTCGTCGGCGACTGGAAGCAGCACGTCGACGCCCTCATCGCCGAGGCCAAGGCGCGCAACCTGCGCGGCGCGAAGTGGATGGTCCCGACGAAGGACACCCTCGACGCCGACC
>JAXDQQ010000068.1:0-14594 GCA_034667805.1 Thermoplasmata archaeon
AACTTCCTGGGCAGCGGCGTTCAACCCTGAAACAGGGATGGCGCGAATTCCACGAAACGGGATTGGTGCAGCGGCCGCGCCAACAAGGGTTTCGTTCCATTCGTGGAATCCCTGTTCCGGCGTCGGCGTCAACTCGCCTGGGCACCAGGCTTGTTGCCGAAGACGACCTTCGCCTGCTTGCGCGCGCGGTCGCGGCGCGCCACGGCGTCCTGCATGACGTGCACCAGGTTCTGCGGCGTGACGCGGCCCTTGACGAGGTAGCCCATGGCGCCGCGGCGCTTGGCGGCCTGCTCCATCTCCTCGTCGTCGAGGCCGGTGAGCACGACGATGGGGACGTCGGCGACGGCCTGCACGAGGCGCACCAGCGTGTCGAGGCCCTGCGAGTCGGGCAGGCCGAGGTCCAGTAGGACGAGGTGGATGCCGCCGTCGATGAGGCGCCGGACGCCTTCGGCGAGGTTGGGGGCGACCTCGAGGCGGTACGCGATGCCGTCGGTCTCGCCGAGGGCCAGGTCCAGCAGGCGCGCGTCCTTGGGGTTGTCCTCGACGAGGAGCAGTCGCAGGGCGTGGTCCGCCATTCTGGGAGCCCATGGCCGCGCGCCTCTGATAAGCGATGCGGCGCGGCCCCGGCCTGACCGGATGCGACCTCAAACGGAGGTGCTGGGCGACCCTTGGCCGGACGGTGCGGGCGCGCCGGGCGGCGGGGCCGGCCGGTCGGGGACGGTGAACCAGAACGTCGAGCCCTTGCCGGGCTCCGAATCGACGCCGATGGTGCCGCCGTTGAGTTCCACGATGCGCTTGCAGATGGCGAGGCCGATGCCGGTGCCGGGGTACTCGTCGCGGCCGTGCAGGCGCTGGAAGATCTGGAAGATGCGCTCGAAGTGCCGCGGGTCGATGCCGATGCCGTTGTCCTTCACGGAGACGCGCCAGCCGCCCGGCACCGGCTCGGCGAAGACGTCGACGCGGCACGGGCGGGCGGGGTCGCGGAACTTCACGGCGTTGCCGATGAGGTTCTGCAGCAGCTGCTCGAACTGGCGCTCGTGCGCGATGACGCTGGGCAGCGCCTTCGACACGACGACCTCGGCGCTTGCCTCGGTGATGGCCTGGCGCAGCGTGCGGCGCACGTCCTCGACGATGGCGCCAAGGTCGACGGCCGTCTGCGCCTCCGGTTTCGCGCCGACGCGCGAGTACTGCAGGAGGTCCTGGATGAGGTTCTGCATGCGCTGCGCGCCCTCGACGGCGGAGTCGATGAACTCGTCGGCGTCGCTGTCGAGCTTGCCCTTGTAGCGGCGCTGCAGCAGCTGCGTGTAGCTCGCCACCGTGCGCAAGGGCTCCTGCAGGTCGTGGCTCGCGACGTAGGCGAACTCGGCAAGCTCGCGGTTGGAGCGCTCCAGCTCGCGCCGCGCATGGTCCTTGATGGCGGACTCCTCCAGCATGACGTGGTTGAGGTGGCGGCGGCCGACGAAGCCGACGGCCAGGAACGCGACGAACGCGATGCCGATGAGGAGGTACACGAGGCCGGCCTCGCCCTCCAGCGGCCAGGAAGCGAGGAGCGACATGCGGCCGCTGACGATGACGCCCAGCGGAAGCAGCAGGTACACCGCGACCATCGCCAGGACGACGTTCTCCAGGTTCTTCGCCGTCAGGACGAACTCCGGCGTGGCCTGCTGGCGGAACTTGTGCGTGTTGCGCCAGGCGAGGGCCCCGGCGCCCACCGGCACCGCCATCACTAGGGCGATGAAGGGGTAGAGCAGCGGGGACGGGGAGATGGTCGTCGCCGAGGTGAAGACCAGGCGGTAGAGGCCGGCGCCCTGGGACGCCGTCGCGTCGCCGGTGAGGACGACGGTGCGGACGTCACTGGATTCCGTCACCTTGAGCAGGCTCTCGGGCACCACCTGGCCGTTGGGGCCGATGGCATGCGAGAACACCAGGTCGTTGGCGACGCGGGCGGTGACGCTGATGCGGCCGGAGACGCCCAGGGTGTCGGGGACGCGCGTGACGATGGTCGTGGCGTACCGCACCGAATCCCCTTGCAGCCCGAGCCGCTCGCGCTCGATGCCGTCGGGCACGAGGGGGATGCCGCTGAATTCGATGACAGGGTCCTGGACCGTGGAGGAGAAGGCCTGGCCGAGCACGGGGTTGACGAACGCCTGGCCCACGTTGGCGCCCTGGTCGTGGAAGCGCCATCCGACCGTGAGGTTGGGCTGGCCTGGCGACAGCGTGAAGGACTGCGCCACTGGCTTGGCCTCCAGGTGCTCGGGGTCGTCGGGCTGGTAGTAGGAGAACGTCGTGTTGAGCGCGCCCTGCGGGTCGTAGATGCGCAGGTCCTGCATGATCGAGCGCGCCACGGCGACCGTCGTCGAGGTCGACAGGATGGCGCGGTCGGCGCGGAAGCTCGCGGTGAACGATGTGGCCGCCGGCGGCACCTCGACCGTGTAGCGCACCTCGCCGCAGCCGTTCTGGTTCTGGGTCTCACGGAAGCGGAACCAGTTCGCGCTCCGGTTCACGCTGAAGTGGTCGGACCCGCAGCCGCCGTCGGGGTTGAGCGGGCCGACGAGCGGGATGTCCTGGATGTTCGCGGGTTCGAACTCCTCCTTCAGGTCGCCGGCGGGGACCGTGACCTGCAAGCCGTAGGTCGTCTCCAGCACGCCGGCGTCGCTGCCCGACTGCGCGCCGGCCCCGTGCGCCGTGGCCAGGACGGCCAAGGCGACGCCGACCAGGGCGAGCTGGGCGCGCCTCATTGGGCGCGCACCCCTGGCAGGAAACGCGCGGTCGCGTTGACGACGAGGTGCGGGAACGTCGCCACCACGGGCTCGCCGGGCGGGCAGGCCGTGTACGGCAGCAGAGGGTGCAGCTCATCGGGGATCGTGAGGTCGGCCAGGGTCGTGCCGGGCCGGATGCTGCAGATCCCGGGCCCGGCCAGCGGCTGTAGGTCGGCCTGGTACTCGACGTACGCCAGGCCACCCGGCCCGTCGCGCCAGAAGCGCACCACCGACGGCCCGAGCCCGACGTTCGCGTCCATCGTCCCCGTGAACGACGCCATGTGGCCCTTGTCGTCGGTGACGTTGGCGAACCCGGCGCGCGCCCCTTCCGCGTTCTCCAGCATGGTGAAGTTCACGTGTCCGGGGATCCGCGGCCAGAGGGCCGGGGCCAGGGTGTCGTTGAAGTCCCACGCCGACGAGTAGCGCTCGACCTCGTAGAAGTCGAAGGTCGCGGCATCGACTCCGGGGACGGAGGGCGCCTCCACGAAGATGTCGACCCCGGCCATGTTGTACGGCCCAGCCGCCCCCTCGCAGCGCAAGGTGATCAGCAGGACGCCGGCCTGGCCAAAGGCAACGGGCGAGATCGTGAGGAACCCCTGCGGGTCGCGGATGTGGAAGCCGGGCGGCAGGTAAGGGTCGGTTTCGGCGTAATCGACGAACTGGAACAGCAAGCCGTTCTGGCACGCCAGCACCACCGGCGCAGGCGGCGTGGGCGACGGGTCGGCCGTGACCGGACCGGAGGTCTCCACGGGGTCGCCGCCCAGGCAGCCCCCCAGCAAGAGGACCCCGATGACCAACGCGGTCCACGCCTGCATGCGCGTTCCACGACGGCGCCGCCAGAAAGGCTTTGCGGGAGCACCCCTGGAAAATCCGCGCAGGGGATTGAATCGCTCGGACCGGCTCAGATCCGCATGCGGCCGTCGGCCCACAGGTTCACGAGGTCCTGCGCCAAGGCGACGTAGCCGTCCATCGTGAGGGGCTTGGCCATGTACGCGGACGCCTGGTTGCCGCGGGCCCGCTGCACGTCGGTCTGGTGCTGCGAGGAGCTGAGGATGATGACCGGCAGCCTCTCGAGCAGCGGGACGCCGCGCATGCGCTCCAGAAGTTCGTGGCCGGACGTCCCAGGCAGGTTGAGGTCGAGCAGCAGCAGGTGGGGAAGCTGCGTGCTCGGCGACTTGAGGCCGTCCTGCAGCGCCTTCCACGCCTTCTCGGCGTTGAGGCAGTGCGTGACCTCGGGGCGGGCGTCGGTCTCGCGGAACGCCTCCAGGAGCAGCCGGGCGTCCTGCGGGTTGTCCTCGACGAGGAGGAACCGCGCTGCTGCACTGGCGCCGGGGGCCATTCCGACGCCACCTAGACCTGGCCTGCGCATGAAGGTTGCTGCGAGGACCCCACGTCAGGCCTTTGTGCGGTTTCCCCCTGGCCAAGCCATGCGCATCTGGGTCGTCGACAACGGCAGCCAGTGGACGCACCGGGAGTGGCGCGTCCTGCGCTACCTGAAGCAGGACACCCGGATCGTGCGCAACGACACGCCGGTGGCTGAACTGCAGGCCGCCGGCCTCGATGGCCTCGTCCTTTCAGGCGGCGCGGCCGAGGTGGCGGCCGACGGCCGCCTCGGCGCCTGCGGCGACTACCTCGACCAGCTCGAGGTCCCCATCCTTGGCATCTGCGCCGGCCACCAGTTCATGGCGGGCCATTTCGGCGGCGGGCTCGTGCCTGGCCGCAGCCCGGAGTTCGGCCGCGTCGAGGTCACCATCACGGAGCCCGGCGACCTGCTGCGCGGCATCCCCAGCCCGACGGTCGTCTGGGCCAACCACAACGACGACGTCGCCCGCCTGCCGCCCGGCTTCAAGGTCCTGGCGACGAGCCCGACCTGCGCCGTCCAGGTCATGCGGCACGAGACCCGGCCGCTCTTCGGCACGGCGTTCCACCCGGAGGTCGAGCACACCGTCGACGGCGTGGCGTTGTTCAAGAACTTCGTGCGGATCTGCGAAGAGGCCAGCTTGGAGCGCGAGGCGCGCCGCCAGGCCACGAGCGCCCTTCCCGCCTAGTCGCGTTTTTCTTGGGGCCTTGCCTGGCGCGCGCGTGAAGATCTGGGTCGTCGACAACGGCAGCCAGTGGACCCACCGCGAATGGCGGGTCCTGCGCTACCTCAAGCAGGACACGCAGATCGTCGACAACAAGACGCCGGTGGCGGACCTCCTGGCCGCCGACCTCGACGGCGTCCTGCTCTCCGGCGGCGCGCCGCGCGTCGGCATCGACGGCCAACTCGGCGCCTGCGGCGACTACCTCGACCAGCTGAAGGTCCCCATCCTGGGCGTCTGCGCCGGACACCAGTTCATGGCGCGCCACTTCGGCGGCGCCGCCACGCCGGGCAAGCGCCCCGAGTTCGGCCAGGTCGAGATGACGATCTCGGACCCCGGGGACATCCTGCAGGACGTGCCGAGCCCGACCATCGTCTGGGCGAGCCACCACGACGAGGTCAGCAAGCTGCCGGCCGACTTCAAGGTCCTTGCGAGCTCGGAGGACTGCCCGGTGCAGGTGATGCGGCACAAGGCACGGCCGCTCTTCGGCATGTCCTTCCACCCGGAGGTCGAGCACACCCAGGCGGGCGTGACGATGTTCAAGAATTTCGTCCGGATTTGTGAAGAGGCGAAGTCCGAGCGTTAGCGTCGTCCTATGGCTTGCCTTCCGGCCACGTTCGACATCGTGGCCCGAATGTTTTCAAGGTCCCCCCGGCTTGGACGGGGCGATGCCCAAGGGAAAGAAGCAGCCGGCGGGACCGGGGAAACCCGCATTGCCGGAGGCCGGGGAGGGCACCACGGTCGTCGTCGTCAAGACGCAGATGCCTCTGCAGAGCAAGGTCTTCTTCTACCTCATCCTCGGCCTGCTGTTCTACCTGACGTGGAAGGTCTTCCACGAGTTCGTCATCGTCCTCATCACCGGCCTGTTCGTGGCGGTCCTCGCGCTGCCCATCGACAAGCTGTGGGAACGCGTCGTGCCCAACCGGGTCGCGGCGATCCTCACGATGCTGACCTTGCTCCTCATCCTGACCCTCCCGCTCATCGCGGTCGGCTTCGGCATGTACCATGACGCCACCAAGCTGGCCGAGGCGGTGCAGGGCGGAGAGCTGGACGCCCTCATCGACCGCGGGCTCCATGCCCCATGGGCCCAGAAGCTCCTGGCATCCGCATACCCGGACGCGAACGAGACCCAACGGGTCGCCTTGGCCCAGGCCCGCGTCGACGAAGGGCAGGAATGGGTCCGCCAGGAACTCACGGACTTCGGCTCGCACCTGATCGCAGCCGCGCCGAAGTTCTTCATCGGCATCGCGATCATCCTCTTCGTCGTCTACTACGTGCTGACCGACGGCGACCGGTTCGTCATCTACCTGCGCCGGGCCGTGCCCATTCCGGGACGGCAGGTCGATTTCCTCCTGCAGGAGGCGCGCATCGGGCTGCGGGCGGTGTTCTTCGGCCAGATCCTCATGAGCGTCTTGCAAGGCATCCTGTGCGGGCTCGGGTGGTGGATCGCCGGCCTGCCCAGCCCGATCCTGTGGGGCGCCGTGATGGCCATCTTCGCGCTGCTGCCGGTCGTCGGGACGTTCATGATCTGGGTCCCTGGGTCGTTGTACCTGCTCATCCAGGGCCACGTCTTCGGCGGCGTCTTCCTGCTCCTGTGGGGGACCATCGTCGTGCTCGTCATCCTCGACACGTTCCTGCGCCCGAAGATCATCGGCTACGGCGCCGACATCCACCCGATGCTGGTGCTGGTGGGCGTGCTGGGAGGCGCGGCGGCCTTCGGCTTCATCGGCCTCTTCCTCGGGCCGCTCATCGTGGGCATCCTCATCGCCGTGCTCAAGGTGTACGAGGCCGACTACCTCGACCCCGAGATCAACGACCCGACGCAGCCTCCGCTCCCGCCGCCGCGCCCGCACCCGCCTCTCTGACCCGCCTGGTTATCATGGCCGGGTCGCTTCAGGCTGAGGACGGCCGATGATGGACCCAGCCCCCCCGCCGCATCGCCAGCGCCTGCGCCAAAGGCTCAAGCAGATGCGCAGCAAGGGCCTGGAGAAGATCATGCTCTTTGGCGGCGGCCTGCTGCTGTTCGGCGTGCTCGCCGAGATCACGGCGGTGACCTTCCTTCGCCCCAGCATGGGCATCGCCCTCTGGCGCGAGCTGGCCGTCGAGGTCACGGTCGGCCGCGAGGCGTCGTTCCCCATCGCCCTGCAGGGTGGCGTGCCTCCACTGGTGCTCGCCCAGGTCAGCTTCACGCAGGACATCGGCCTCTTCTGCGTGGTCTTCCCGCTCTTCCTGCGCCTCATGCAGCGCTACCACGACAGTCCGTCCTGGCTCATGCGCCGGCTGCAACGCATCCAGGCCGCCGGCGAGAAGCACCGCCAGTTCGCGCGGCGCTGGGGCCCGTGGGGCGTCTTCGTCTTCATGCTCGTCCCCTTCCTCGTCAACGGCCCCCTCGTCGGCGGCGTCATGGGCCGCCTGGCCGGCATCCCGACACGCTCGCTCCTGCTGCCCGTCATCGCATCCACCATCGTGGCGGCCTTTGCCTGGTCCTACGCCTACGACGCCATGCTCGGGATCGTCGGCGAGCTGCATCCTGCGCTTCCCGCGCTGCTGACGGCCACGGTCGTCGGCGCTCTGTTGTCCTGGCTTCTCCTGGACGAATGGATCCTCGCCCGCCGGATGGCGCGCGCTCCGCGCTAGCGACCGCCCTTCGCCAGGCCACAGTTCGAGGGGGACTCCAAAGGCTTGATGTGCGGAAGCGGCCGCTGGCTTGGCATGCGTTGGGTGGCCTTGCCGGCCCTGCTCCTGCTTCTCGCCCCCGCGGCCTCCGGCTGCAGCCTGGCGTACCCGCCCGCCGACCCGTCGTTCGCCTGGCTGCAGTGGACGAACGACGACGCGCTGGAGTTCGGCTACCAGGGCGGGTTCTATGCGGCCAACATCACGACCGGGATGGCCCAAGCCTTGCCGGAAGACCCCGCCCCCGGCGCGTACAAGGAGCCGCCCGGACCTTCCGCGTCGGCTCCGGACGGCAAACTGAGCCTGCGGCTTTGGCGCGGCCGCGATGACGCCTGCTCCACCAACGCCGACGGCATGACGAGTTGCACGCAACCCACGGCGGTCATGGTCAACTCATGCACGGGCCAGCCGGACGTTCCGATCCGCGGCGCCGAGCTCGTCCGCAGCGACGGCACGGCCGTCCACCGCTGGGGCGGCTTCGAGGGATGGTCCGGGACGTTCTGGGGCAACGCGACGCACGGCTTCGTCTGGGAGCACGCCAATTCGACCCTGTCCACGGTCGCGTGGTCGACCGGCGGCGTGTCCTCGACGCGGTTGATGGTCCAGTCCAACGCCACGTACGCGTTCTACGCGGGCAGCGCTCCCCAGTTGCTCGGCGATCGATTGTTCCTCTACGGGTCGGACGGCGTGACGTTCATCGACCCCCGCGGCCCGAGCGCCAAGACGGTGCTGTCGCCGTTCAAGGACGGCTTCAAGTTGCTGGACGACGACCACCTCGCGTTCGGCAAATGGGTCGGGCAGGACCTGTCCTTCGTCTACGCGACGCTTGACGGCGACGTCGTCTGGCAGGCGTCGGCGCACGGCACGGACTACTACTGGAACGCCCGTTCGCTGGTCGTCCACGACGACGACGCGCACAGCATCGCCCGCTGGCTCGATGGCCGTCCCCTGCCTCCCATCGACATCGGGGACCCAGGCTCCGCCGTCTTCGCCGGCCACGGCGACCTGCTGGCCATCGGCTTGCGCGGAGGCACCGAACGGCTCCTCGTCTTCGCTGAGGATCAGACCCTGCTCTACGAATTCGACGGCGATGACGACATCCCGATCGCGACCACGCCCACCACCACGGGCGTTGCGATGGATGCCAGTGCAGCGCCCGACGACGACAAGCCGGCATCGGTCGATGTGGCGCCGTGGTTCCTCGTCGCCATGGCCCTGGCGCTCGCCTGGCGCCGGCGCGTCGCCTAAGGGGCTGTTGGCCGCAACGCGATGCCCCAGGTCCCCTGCATCGTCTCGCCCGGCTGCAGCACTCGCAGGCCCCACGCCGGATGGTTGAACGCATCCGTGGCGCAGGTCATCGGCTCCACGGCCAACGCCTTGCGCGCGTCGGCCCCCAAGGGGTCGCCGGTGTAGAGCACCAGGTAGGGGAAGTTGCCGTCCATCCAGAGCTCGACCTCGCCGACGCGCACGCGGGCAAAGCCGTCGGCATCGGGGACGAGGCCGGTGAAGCAGTGGTTGAGCCGCAGGGCGCCAAGGGGGCGCGGCTTGCGCAGGTCAAGCTCCGCCGGGACGTCGACGATGCGCCCCGTCGGGAGCAGGCCCTCGAACTCGACGAGCTTCGTGGCCGGCGAGCGCACGACCGTCGCATCCACGCCGGCTGGCGTTGCGATGTACGGATGGAACCCCCCGCCGGCTGGCGCCGGTCCCTCTCCGGCGTTCAGGACGACGAAGGCGCACGCCAGCCCGGTATCCAAGAGCTCGTAGCCGACCGCGACGTCCAGGTCATGCGGGTACCCGGGATTGTCCTTGGAGGAGATGCGCGTGCGGAACTGCGCCGACGACGGAGCGCCCGGGCCGGCTTCCCACAGCTTCGACCGGACGAAGCCATGGATGGCGTTGGGCCCGTCCTTGTCGTTCTTCGCCAACTCCTGCTTCCGGCCGTCGAATGTGTAGGTGCCGCCGGCGACGCGGCCGGGGAAGGGGATGAGGACGTCGCCCTGCCCGCCCTTCTTGCTGGCGGCGCCGGAGTAGCCCCACAGCAGGTCGCGAGGCCGCTGGCCTGGGCGTTCGACCCACAACCGGCGCAGCGACGCGCCGAACGGCGAGACGGCGGCGCGCAGGTCGCCGGCGCGCAGGACGATCTCGGGCGGCTCCGCCGGCGCGGCTGGCATTGCCGGCTCAGGGCTGGCGCCGGTGGTGTTCGGCCGCACCCTGCATGACGCCGAGCCAGTAGTACAGCACGGCGAAGAGCACGAGGAGGAACAGGCCCATGCCGATGGAGCCGGCGTAGGCGCTGTCGATGGGCCAGCCGTGGAGGTGCAGCTGCGAGACGACGAAGCCGCCGAGGCCGCCCACGACGATGAGGCTGAGGACCCCCAGGAGCCGGCGCCGCAGCTGCCATTCGCGCGGGGTCCGCTGCAGCTCGGCGATGAAGCGCCGCTCCCAGGTCGAGGACCCGTCCATGCCGCGGCTAGGCCCGTCGCATTACAAATACGGAGGAGGGCCCCCAACAGGGATGGCCAGCCTTCTGGCCGTCAGCCCCTGGTCTCGACGATGGTGGTGACCTGGCCCTCGCCGGTGACGAAGGCGCTGATGGCGCGGCCGTCGGGCAGGTGGGCGAGGGTGCTGAAGTCCGTGTCCCCGCCCATCTTGCCATGCAGTTCGCCGAAGGTCACGGCCCCGTCCGCGGCGAAGCGCAGCAGCCGGGCCTCATGCGCCCCAGCGTTCTCGCCGAAGTAGAGGGCGTCGAAGCCGCCGCCAGGCCTCGCCTCGAGCCATGGGTAGCTGTCTGCGTGGGCGACCTCCGGGCCGAACTGCAGCGCATGGGGCGACCAGGTCGTGCCGCCATCCCCGGAGAACGAGAGCCAGATGGAGCCGTCGGTCGTCGACCAGCCGACCACGTAGGTCCCGTTGGGAAGGGCGGCCGCCTGCGGGAAGCCGGCTTGCGTGCCCAGCGACTCGTGCACGAACACGTCGATGTTGGAGAAGGTGCGTCCCCCATCCTTCGAGACGGCTGCGCCGACGCCATGCGAGCCGACCTGACCGTCGGTGCGGATGCCGACGAAGTAGGGGATGACGATCTCGTGGCCGGGGCCGACGACGGGGGCCCCCGCCGGGGAAGGGAACGTGTGGTCTGCGGACGTCGCGGCGATGACCGGGCCACCGAACGTCGCGCCGCGGTCCTGCGAGACGACCACGGTCTGCGTGACGCTGGCGCCGCTGTTGAACGACAGATAGACGGTGTCTGTCCCGTCGAAGGCAAGCCACTGGCGGTCCGAGACGGCGCCGAGATCGCCTGGCACCGTGCGGGGATGGACGAAGACGTTCGTGGCCCAGGTGGCCCCTCCGTCCAGGGACCCTGCGACCTGGACTCCCGGCGTGTTGTAGAACGACTCCGTCATCAGCCGCGTGAAGAACAGTTCGCCCCACGGCGCCACCTGCACCAGGTCGTCGCTGCCGGAGCCGGCCAACGGCGAGGGGCTGGGGAAAGGCGGCGACGCCACGACCTCGTACGTCTGGCCGGCGTCATGGGAGACGAGCAGGCCAGGTTGGCGGAAACCCGCCACGTACACCGTGCCGTCGAGGCCGACCGCGATGGTGGGCTCGATGCAGGCCGACGTGCATTCGGCGGCGACGACTGGAGCGTCGAACGCCGGGGCGCCTGCCGCGACGGCCGGTTGCGCAGGAATCGGCGCGGGGGTTGGCGAGGCGGCGCAACCCGCGAGGAGGACGGCCAGCCACAGCACGGCGAGGCTTCGCACGGAAGAGGACCTGCGGTGCGCCTTCTTCAGGGTTGCCGCACGACAGAAAAGGGAGGGAAAGGGAAAGAGAGGGGAAGGGACGCTAGCGAACGACTAGCCGAAGAGGGCGCCGAGACCGGCGGCCGCCTCTTCCTCGGAGACGCCCTTCTCCTCGGGCTTCTCCTCGGCGGCGGGCGCCTTGGCGGCGGCACCGGCGGGGGCGGCGGCCATCGCGACCGGGGCCGCGCTGGCGTTCTTGATCGCCGCGGCGATGTCGGCGCCCTCGAGGGCGGCGACCAGGGCCTTCACGCGGCCGGCGTCCGCGTGGACACCGGCAGCCTTCAGGACCGCGTTGACGTTCGCTTCGTTGACCTCTTTCTTGGCGCTGTGCAGGAGCAGCGCGCTGTAGACGTATTCCATGGTGTTCATTCCTCCTTAACCAAACAGCGCGCCGAGACCGGCGGCCGCTTCTTCTTCGCTGACTCCCTTCTCCTCGGGCTTCTCCTCGGCCTCGGGGGCCTTGGAGCCGCCGGCCGAGCTGGGAGCAGCAACGGCCACTTGGCTGAGGATCTTGACGGCGTCGCCGAGGCGGGCCTTCAGTTCGTCGGACAGGTCCGACTCCTTCTTGCCGATCGAGGCGAGGACCTTCGCGTAGTCTTCCGTGACCGTCTGCTTGACGGCCGCGTCGACGTCGAGGCCCTGCTCGAGGACCAGGGCGATGGCCTGCTTGTAGGCGCGGCCCAGGAGCGCGTCCGCGGTCTGCGGCGTGATCCAGCCGGTCTGCAAGGAGACCTCGTTGGCCGTGCGGACGGCGATGCCCAGCTGGCCCATGATGAAGTCCTCGTCGATGCCGAGGGCATCGGGCAGGAACATCGTGTCGTGCTCGAACGCGGCCTTCAGGTCGATCTTGAGCTCGACCGGGCGGATCTCCAGCTTGGCCAGCATGGTGGCCAGCTCGGGGGAGACGATGGCGCCGGCCTTGACCGGCGTCGACTCCTTCGCGATGACGACCTTGCCGCCCTCGATCTTCGCCGAGATGCCGACCTTCTGCAGCTCACCGACGATGGGGCCGGGGCCGAACGGCGTGCCACCCTTGGGGATGACGATGTCGTGCGGGGCGACCTGGCCGCCCTTGAGGGGGGCCATGGAGGCGCCGGCCTTCAGGCTCTTGAAGAGCTTGAACGGGTTGTTCTTCGTCGCGAGGATGACGGACTGGCCGTGCAGCTTGCCGGCCAGGGCCTCGAGGCCCGGGCGGCTCTTGGCGGCCTGCTCGATGGCGATGGCGAGGAGGCGGTTCTTGGAACCGACGACCGCGACCTGGCCACGGAGGCTGGCGCGCATCTGCTGCATCTGGGGCGCCGGGATGCCGGAGACCTCCGCGATGGCGACGACGGGGTTGTCCGTCAGGATCTTCGCGAGGCGGTCGACCTCGTCCTTCTTCCAGGGGGCCACGTGGGCGTGGCCGCGGGTGGAGCCCTTCGTCATCTAGACCAGCCTCACGGAGGGACCCATGGTCGTCTTGACGTACACGGAGCCCAGGTTCATGCGGCCGTGCTCGAGCTTGGACTCGACGCGCTTCAGGACCGCCTCGATGTTGTCGGCGAGGTCCTCGACGCTCATCGACTCGGCGCCGACGATGCAGTGGAAGACCTTCTTGTCCTTGGAGCGGAGCTTGACGGTGTTGCGCAGGTTGTTGATCTGCGGGGCCGGGTCGGCGCCGGGGGGGAGCGGGCGGGGCATCTTGCCGCGGGGACCGAGGACGACACCGAGCGTCTTGCCGATGTTGGCCATCAGGGGGGCCTCGGCGAGGAAGTACGTCGTCTCGTTGACGGCGCGCTTGAAGGAGCGCTTGTTCTTCTGGAAGCCCTCGAACTCGTCGGGCTGGATGACCAGGTCGGCGACCTTGCGGGCCTTGGCCGCGCCTTCGCCCTGGGCGAACACGCCGACCTTGGCCGGCTTGCCGCGGCCCTTGGGCAGGATGATGTCCTCGTCGATGCGGTTCTTGGGGACCGACAGGTCGACGTTCTTCAGCAGGATGGCCAGGTCCACGGACTGCGTGAACTTGCGCTCCTGCGCCTTGGAGGCCTCAAGGGCCTTGGCGACGGCTTCGATGGTTGTCTTTTCGGCGATGGGAATCACCTAAGGCAGTGCGTGCGACGGGGAACCCGTCTCCTGCCGGCTCTTCGGCGACAGAGGGGTGGTATAAAACGGTTCGTCCAGCGGAAACCGAGGGTTTCCAGGAGGGGGCGGCCGACCCCAAGGCGGGGGCGGCATCGGCATCGGCCCCAC
The DNA here is from genome assembly GCA_034667805.1 of Thermoplasmata archaeon. Taxonomy (GTDB): domain Archaea; phylum Thermoplasmatota; class E2; order JACPAO01; family JAHFTW01; genus JAHFTW01. Next base: position 13,543 of record JAXDQQ010000068.1, read on the forward strand.
GATGCTTTTCACCTGGACGGAGGCCTCGAGGGCCATGAAGACCGCCATCGCCCTGGCCACCGTCGTCGCGACCGTGCTGGCCGGATGCGCCGGAGACCCGTCCCCTGCCGCCGACCGAAACCTGGGGCTGCAAGGCACAGGGGCCGTCGTCGACCTGACGCCGGACCTGTTGCTGCGGCACGTCGGCCTTGCCGAGGCCATCCACACCACCGTCTGGGCCAACGGCACCGTCGCCATCCAGGACACCTGCAACACCGGCGCCTGCCTCCTCGACGCCTCGCGCGCCCTTCACCTCACCGACCTGACGCCCTTCATCCCCGCCGGCGTGCCGACCCTGCTCAACGTCGAGCTGGACTGGAAGTCCGACCTCGGCGGCGGCAACTACGACGCGTGGATCGAGGCGCCGGACTCCACCGCCTACTCCAGCCGCATGGACTTCACGCCCGGGCACCTCGAATTGCAGACCATCCTCCTTCCCCATGGAACGATCACCTTGGTGATGGCGGCGTTCGGCCCCGGCGAGGACGTCCCGTCGGCGCCCTACACGCTGTACGCCACCATCGACGCCGACCCGGTGGGCGTCCCACCCGGAGTCCCCGTCGTCGTCGCGCTGGCGGGCGGCGACACGCTCCGCGCCGGCACGTACGGCGGCGGGCCGTCGCCGTTCCTGCTCTACGGCCCCGACGACGCGCTCCGCGGCCAGTACTCCGGCGAGCACACGCTGGCGGACGGCGCCCCCTCGGGCAACTACGTCGTCATCATCCCCGACGGCTCGCCGTGGGGCAACCTCACGACGGACTCTGGCGCCACCGAGATGCGGGCGCTCGGCCTGCACCGGGAGGACGGGGCAACCTTCGACGTCGAGCCGCAAGGCGCCGCCGGCCGCTCATGGGACGTCGCGGGGGTCCCCGTGGGCGTCGGCGTGCGCGCCTTCTCCGACTCCGACCTCCCTCTCACGATGATGGCGAGCCTGGGGCTGCGCGTGGCCATCGACGGCCCCAACGGCTTCAAGGTGGAGGGCGTCGAGGTGTGCGGCGTCTGCCTCACGTCCG
>JAXDQQ010000069.1:0-3314 GCA_034667805.1 Thermoplasmata archaeon
TGACAGCCTCGCCGGGCAGGCCTGCTTCCAGTTCCGCTCGCCCATCGAGTCCCAGCCGGGCTCCTTGACGGTCCTGCTGGCCGTGCCTGTCGGACTCGGCGTCATCCCCAACCTTCCCGACGACCCGGCCTCGCTTGCGGGCGACCCCGCCGTGCCGGACCTCCCCGTGCCTCTGCCGACCGGACTCCCCGGCCTGCCGGGCAGCTCCTCGTCGAGCTCGGCAGCGTCGTCGTCCTCGTCCGCCGCGTCGACCACTTCGTCGTCGTCCTCGAGCAGCGGCCTGCTCCCCGGTTCGTCGACGCAATCGTCCAGCGCCGCGGCGGACCCCCGCCCGCACCTGCAGGCGTCGGCCGACCACGAGACGCTCGGGCTCCGCATGGGTGAACAGGGCACCGTCGTCCTCGCCGTCCGCAACGACGGCGACGCCGCCGACACGGTACGCATCACCGCCCAGAGCGAGGCGCCGATCACCTTCGACACCACGACGGAGTCCATGCTCCTCGCCCCCGGCGAGGTCGGCAAGTTCACGGTGCGCATCACGCCGACGTCGGCCGGCTCCGGCAGGCTCGACCTCTTCGCCACCGGCGACAAGGCCGCCACCGCGATGGACTCGGTCCTCGTGGCCATCGAGGCCGCGCCGTCGCCCGCCATCGCATCGACCATCGCGGCGAGCCTCGACCCGACCGCGCTGCACGGCGCCGTCGGCCAGGCCTCGCCCGTGACCGTCCGCATCGCCAACCAGGGCTCGATGGCCGACCGCGTGTCAATCGAGGCCTCCGGCGACGGCGTGAAGGTCGAGCCCGCGATGCTCGACGTCCTCCTGCAGCCGGGCGACTCCGTGGCCCGCCAGATCATGGTGACGCCCATGGTCGAAGGCGCGTCGCAGGTCGTCCTGCGCATCACGAGCGAACGCGGCGTGGACCTGCAGCCCCTCGTGCTGCTCTCCTCGTCGGCGCCCCTCGACGCATCCAACGACGCGTCGCCGGCTGCACAGGACGACGGCGGCAGCGACTCCAAGGACTCGCCCGGCGCCGGCCTGCTGCTCTCGGCCGCCGCCGTAGGATTGGCCTTAGCGATGCGCCGCAAACTGCGCAAGACCTGAGGGACAAACGCCACCCCGGGGTCCAGGAAACCTTTGCAGGGGTCCAGGGGGCGTGAGCCCCCTGGTGGACGAAGGACCAGAGCGCAGCAGCGCTCTGGTCTAGCGCGGAGCGCAGCGACGCGCGTTCGGAGACTTTCGCGACGCGGCGCGCGATGCGCGCCGCGCGAAAGTGGACGAAGGGGGATTCGCCCAAAAACTTGCACGAATCGCCAACAGGAGGCCGACAGAGAGGTTCAAACGGCGGCCGCCCTCAGGCCTTCGCCCCGGCCTTCTGCAGCAACTCAATGACCTTCTGGTGGCCATTTTGTTGGGCAATCCCAAGGGCCGTGAACCCGTGCGATGGCCTCGTCGACGTGTCCGCACCCCACTCTAGAAGCAGCCGAACCACCTCGGCGCGCCCCTTCTGCGCCGCCATCATCAATGGCGTGTTGCCTTGTTGGTCCAGCGCATTGACGTTTGCACCGCCCGCGAGGAGCGCCTTTGTCGAATCCGCCCGGCCGAGGTCGGCAACGATATGCAATGGCGTCCGGTGGAAATCGTCCACCGGATCAGCGCTTGAACCCTGCGCGGTGAGTTCTGCCAGAACCTCCGTCCGGCCCTGAGCGGCCGCAATATGCAGCGCCTGGGCGCCCTTCGGCCACGGGAGCGCCGGCATGGCAACGGTCTGTGGCGCAAGACCGGCCTTTTGGAAGAGGGATTCGACCAAACTGGCATCCGCCCCCTTCTCGATGCTCATTCGCGCTGGCGACCCGTTCTTCTTTGCAGTTTCGATGGAATCCTGGAGCTCCGACTTGGTGACCAGGGTCGGTTCAGGGTTAGGGCCATTCGAAACCAGAATGCCGCGGTCGCGACGCACCGTGACGTGCAAGGGCTCTTTTTTCCACTCCTGCACGCGGCACGCCGCAATCACCTCATGCGTCTTCACGAAGAGGCCGTTCAGGGGATGGGAGCTAGACTGGAGCGCGGCTTCCGGCGCCTCGACCCGACGCACTCCATCCTTCGTGACAACGTTGATCGCCCAGACGCCTGGCGGGGGCAAAGGCTGCTTCTGCACCAGTGGAAAACGCGCGACTTCCAGCCGGGCTGCCGCTACGAGTGCCTTGCTCGCGGTTGCCGGCTCCGGGTATTCGCCGTAACCGATTGTGCCGCCGCCCGAGCTGTTGTAGATGCTCGTGGTTCCGTCAGCAGCGCTCATCACAGTGACGCAGCCCTTCTCAAGGCCCATGTCCACCAGAACCTGGCGAACCGGTTCGTTGGCAAGCTGAGGGGGGACGTCAAGGCCCGAAAGCCATTTTTCCCGCAACCCAACGGTCCCTGATGCCCGGTCTTTGGATTTCCCGAACCAGCCCACGAAGGCAGCACCATTCAAGGGGCTCATAGGGCTTGGCCAACAAGGCTACGCGGCCGGCCTCGCCGGACACAGCCATCAGGCTGTCCATTCGATGCCTTACGTGGACGAATGGGTGTCCATTCGGGATTCTAAGTGGACGAAGGGGGATTTGAACCCCCGGCCTCTGCCTTGCGAAGGCAGCGATCTACCAGCTGATCTATTCGCCCGAGTTGCGGCCGGTCCTGCGCTTGGGACTTGCCGATGGGCTCGCACGGATTTGAACCGTGGACCTCCCGGTTATCAGCCGGGTGCTCTACCAGTCTAAGCTACGAGCCCCTAGGTCGCCGTTCGACGCGGACGCTCAGCGAGCACCCGCGGCAAGGAGGCAAGGGCGGCCGACTTGAGGACCATAGATAAGCGGTTCGACGGGGACAAGGCCATTCGCCAGCCGCGGCGACAGGAGGGGATGGGCGACGAACGGGGCGCCCGCCGGGCAACGTCGGCCGCCGAGCCCTTGTCCCATGTGGTTTTAACGGCGGCGCGCCGCTGGCTGTCCGATGCGCGCCCTCGCGGCCATCCTGGCCGTCGCAGCCGCCCTTGCCCTGGCGGGCTGCAGTTCGCAGCCGAACAGCCCGGTCGACCCGGAGACCGTCGACGCAAGCGACTACGAGGTGCCCTTCGTCATCCTCGGCATCCTGGTCATCGTCGGCGTCGTGCTGCTGGCCGTCAACCTGTCCAACTCGGGCGGAAACCGTCCGCCCCCGCTGAAGTCCGCCCCGCCGGAGCCGGAGACCTGGGAACACCTGGGGCCGGGTCCGGCCGCGGCGACTCCGGCCGCCAAGAAGTCCACGAAACCCGTCGGGAAGAGAAGACGGGCGCCCT
>JAXDQQ010000070.1:0-2502 GCA_034667805.1 Thermoplasmata archaeon
CCTGGCCATCGCCGCCGTGGCCGTCTGGGCCATCCTGCGGCTGACGCGGCGCTAGCCGGCTCCGGCAGCGTTCCTTTCAAATAGCACCGCCAATGGCGAGGCGAGCCGCGACAATGGGAGTCACCATCGAGTCCACGCCCGCCTTCGTCCAGGAGACCTACGCCAAGATGGCCAGGCGGATCGCGGTGGTGCGCAAGCGACTCGGCCGGCCGCTCACGCTGTCGGAGAAGACCATCTACGGCCACCTCGACGACCCGCAGACGGCGGAGCTCGACCGCGGCACCTCCTACCTCGACCTGCGGCCGGACCGTGTCACGATGCAGGACGCGACGGCGCAGATGGCCATCCTGCAGTTCCTCACCACGGGCAAGGCATCCACGGCGGTGCCGACGACGGTGCACTGCGACCACCTCATCGCGGCGGAGATCGACGGCGTCAAGGACCTCATGAAGGCCACGACGGACAACCGCGAGGTCTACGACTTCCTGCGCACGGCGGCCGCCAAGTGCGGCATGGGCTTCTGGAAGCCCGGCGCCGGCATCATCCACCAGGTCGTGCTCGAGCAGTACGCGTTCCCCGGCCAGATGGTCATCGGGACCGACTCGCACACCCCCAACGGCGGCGGGCTCGGCATGTTCGCCTCCGGCGTCGGCGGCGCGGACGCGGTCGACGTCATGGCGGGGTTCCCCTGGGAAGTGCTGCACCCGAAGGTCATCGGCGTCAAGCTCACCGGCAAGATGTCGGGCTGGACGGCGCCGAAGGACGTCATCCTGAAGCTGTGCGGCATCCTCACGGTCAAGGGCGGCACCAACGCCGTCATCGAGTACTTCGGCCCCGGCTGCGAGACCATCTCCGCCACCGGCAAGGCGACCATCTGCAACATGGGCGCCGAACTGGGAGCCACGACCTCCGTGTTCCCGCACGACAAGAAGATGGACGACTACCTCGCCGCCACCGGCCGCGCGGAGCTCGCCAAGCTCGCCGGGCTGCACCAGAAGGACCTGCTCACCGCCGACGCCGAGGTCTTGGCCGACCCGAAGAAGTATTTCGACCAGGTCGTCGAGATCGACCTCTCCAGGCTCGAGCCCCACCTCGTCGGCCCGCACACGCCCGACCTGGCGCGCCCCATCTCGGAGGTCGCCGCCGCAGTCGCCAAGGAGCACTACCCTGACGACATCTCGGTGACCTTGATCGGCAGCTGCACGAACTCCAGCTACGAGGACATGTGCCGCACCGCCGACGTCGCCGAGCAGGCCACCCGTCACGGCATCAAGGCCCGCACGCCGCTCCTGGTGACGCCCGGCTCCGAGCAGATCCACCTGACCATCCAGCGCGACGGCCAGATGCTGACCCTGCAGAAGGCGGGTGCCACCGTGCTCGCCAACGCGTGCGGCCCCTGCATCGGGCAATGGAACCGCCCCGAGGCCGACCTGACGCGGGAGAACACCATCGTCACGTCGTACAACCGCAACTTCCCCAAGCGCAACGACGGCTCCGCCAAGACGCTGGCCTTCATCGGCAGCCCGGAGATCGTGATGGCGTACGGACTCGCAGGCAAGCTCAGCTTCAACCCGCTCACCGACTCCCTCACCGGCTCCGACGGCAAGACGTTCAAGCTCACGCCGCCGAAGCCGGCGCCGGAGAACCCCGCGAAGGGCTACGTCGCCGACCCCAACGGCTACCTCGCGCCGCCCAAGAGCAGCGACGAGGCCGCGAAGATCCAGGTCGTCGTGTCGCCGACGTCGGGCCGCCTTTCGCTCCTCGCGCCGTTCCCGGCGTGGGACGGCAAGGACTACGCCGACATGCCGGTGCTGCTGAAGGCGAAGGGCAAGTGCACGACGGACCACATCAGCCCGGCCGGCAAGTGGCTCGCCTACCGCGGCCACCTCGACGCCATCTCGAACAACTGCTTCCTCGGCGCCATCAACGCGTTCACCAACTCCGCCGGCGGCGGCAAAGACCAGCTCGACGGCAAGTCGAAGCTCTTCCCCGAGGTCGCGCGCAACTACAAGTCGAAGGGCATCAAGTGGGTCGTCATCGGAGACGAGAACTACGGCGAGGGCAGCTCGCGCGAGCACGCCGCCATGGAGCCGCGCCACCTCGGCGGCGTCGCCGTCCTCGCCCGCAGCTTCGCCCGCATCCACGAGACGAACCTGAAGAAGCAGGGCCTGCTGCCCTTGACGTTCGCCAACCCGGCGGACTACGGGAAGGTGCAGGAGGACGACCGCGTCGCGATCTTGGGCCTCGCGCAGATGGCACCGGGCAAGCCGCTGACGGTCGAGCTCAAGCATCGTGACGGCAAAGCCGACCGCATCCAGGCCAAGCACACCTTCTCGGCTGACCAGATCGAATGGTTCCGCGCGGGCTCGGCATTGAACCTGCTGCGCCAGCAGAAGTAAGGACGTCCGCCGCCGGCTAGGTCACGTCCATGTCGCTCAGGTCGATGTACGGCGTCCGCCCGTCGAAGCGTTCCGCCAGTTCGCGGTAGGCGTCGAGGAAGCC
>JAXDQQ010000071.1:0-3631 GCA_034667805.1 Thermoplasmata archaeon
GGACGGTATGCGACGCGGCGCCTTGGTCCCCGGGACGCGAGGCGCCGAAGTCGAAGGCCATCACGGCGCCGGCGAGGCCGGCCGTGAAGCTGACGTTGAGCTCAGCCCAGCCATGAGGTCCGCCGACTTCTGGCGCTTGCTCCATCTCATCGGGCCAGTCGCAGGGGCTCTCGACCGACAGGACGATCGTCGGCGCCGTCACGACGGGCGTCAGGTCGAGGTCGCGCCAGTCGGAGTCGAACCTCCCGGTAACGTTGCCGACCGCGTCCCGCGATTCCAGCTCGACGCGCCACTGGATGGGCTCAATCGCGGTGCGCTGCGTCAGGATCTGGTAGTCGAACCCGATGGCCAGCGGCCGGCGGTCACGGCTGATGGCGGCGGGGTCGCGGGCCAGGCGGGCGCTGCATTCCAGCCACCCGGAGCTGACGTTGGCGTAGCCCGTGGCGTTGCCGTCGCAGCGCATGCCCAGCCCGATGGCGAACGAGATGTTGCCTCCCGCCGGCAGGTCGATGCGGTCCAGGACGAAGAGGTCGGAGAAGAACGGGCCGCTCTCCGGCGGCAACCGCGCCGTCAGGTTGTCCGCATGGACTTGGTCCTCGCTCGCCGCGGGGGGCTGGGCAACGCCCGGCTCCGGCCCGTCGTCCGGTTGCGAGCATCCCGCCGTCAAGGCAGGTCCAAGGATGGCCATGACTGACAGGATGGCTGCCGCCAGGGTCCGGGACACGAGGCCGACCTGGCCGCCCGGCTAATGGAGCTTTGCGTGCCGATCGTTGGACCGTTGCGTGGACCGGGAGGCTGCGTTCCGGAAGATTCCTCAACCCGGCAGGGCTGGAAATCCCTGGACATGGCCAGCGTCGCGGTCACGGCACTCCTGGCCATCGGCGCCTCGGTGGCCGTGGCCTTCGTCGGCTCGATGCTGTTCCGCAAGACGCACATCCCGGACATCCTGTTCCTGCTGGGGTGCGGCGCGCTGCTCGGTCCCGTCCTCCATCTGGTCGACGTCGACGCCGTGCAGTCCGCGTTGCCGGTGCTCGGCGCCCTTGCCATCATCACCATCCTGTTCGACGGCGCCCTGGAAGTGACCCCTGGCCAGATGCGGTTGTTCGGAGTCCCGGCCGTCGGCCTCTCGCTCACCGTCCTGGCGACCACCACGGTGCTGTGCGCCATCCTCGCCCACGGCATCGCAGGAATGGACTGGACCCCGGCCTTGCTGCTCGGGCTCTGCTTCGGCGGCGCGGGCATCGCCATCATCGTCCCCCTGGCCCGGCGCATGGGGATCTCGCACGACGCCAACGCCGTCGTCCTGCTCGAAGCGGTGACCTCGGACATCTTCGTCATCATCGCGATGTTCATCGCCTGCACCGTCGTCGCCGTCGGGAGCCTCGGGGCCGCCTTGGCGGTGAAGCTGCTGCTCATCGTGGCCATCGCGATCGCCACGGGTCCGCTCGCCGGTTGGCTATGGGCGCGGTTCCTCGGTCGCTGGGGCCACACGACGAACGCCTACATGGCGACGCTCGCCGTCCTGGTGCTGGTCTACGCGCTGACCGAGGTCCTCGGCGGTTCCGGCGCCTTGGCCGTGCTGCTCTTCGGCATCGTGGTGGGGAACTCCAAGGGCCGCCCGATCGGCAGCGGCCTGCGCAACCAGGTCTTCGCGCGCGAGCTGGTGGCGTTCCACCACGAGGTCGTCTTCTTCGTGCGCGCCGCCTTCTTCACGGGCCTCGGCGCCGTCACGCGCTGGGAACTGCTGCAGGACCCAGCGTTCCTGGTGACGGGCCTGCTGCTTGCCCTGGCCGTGGGGGTCTGCCGCTCGCTTGGCGTGGGCGTGGCGCTCGGCCGCTCCGGCCTGTCGCGCTGGGACCGCGTGGCCACGGCGATGCTCTTCCCGATGGGCTTGGTGACCGCCGCCGTCAGCGTCGTGCCCAAGGCGTTCGGCATCCCCGGAGCGCAGCTCATCGTCGACTACGCCGCCGTCGTCATCGTGCTCACCAACGTCCTCGGCACCGTCGCGGTCTTCGCCGTCTCGGCCATCCATGACCGGTTTGGCCGTCCGACCCCGGCGGCCGTCCCGCGGCAAGAAGCCTGACGGGTGGTCCCCGGGCGAAGCAAGCACCATCTTGAAGGGGCCCGCGGCTCGCCGTCCGTGGTGGACAAGGCCCTGACGCCGGCGCCGCCGGCCGAGGACCGCACGAAGGTCGGCCAGTTCGCCGTCACGAACGTGGCGGAACTGCTCGAGCGCAGCGCCTACTACGGCTTCACCTCGATCCTCGGGCTCTACTTGACGGAACTCGGCTACGGCGGGGCCGTCGTGGGCGCCGTCAGCGTCATCCTGCTGTCGCTGCCGTACATCTTCCCGCTACTGACCAGCCCCATCGCGGAGAAGCTCGGGTACAAGCCGGTGATGCTCGTCGCGCTCGCCTGCTACGCCTCCGGCTTCGGCGTCCTGGCCTCCTCGGACTCCATCGGCGCCATCATCGCCGGTACCGGCCTGGTGGCGGCGGGCGCAGGCGGCTTCAAGCCAATCGCCACGGCGACCATCGCGCACGTCACTGCGCTGCGCCACCGCAGCCTCGGGTTCACCATCTACTACACCGGCATCAACATCGGCGGCTTCGCCGGGCCGTTCATCGTCGCCAAGCTCACGCACAGCCTCGCCGCCGGGTTCGTGGTGGCGGGCTCCATCATGGTCGCGGCCCTGCTCTTGACCCTTGTCCTGTACCGCAGCCCACAGCCGCCGCAGGACGTGAGCGTCGGGCGTGCGCTGGCCAAGCTCGGCGCCATCTTCGAGGACATGCGCCTCGTGGTCCTGCTGCTGGTGTTCTCCGGCTTCTGGTTCCTCTACAGCATGAACTTCTCGTTCCTGGCGCTCTACCTCGACCGCTTCGTCGACCTGCCGCCGTGGTTCGAGCCAAGCCTGCAGCAGTCGTACAACCCGCTCATCGTGATGGTCCTCGCCATCCCCATCGGAGCGCTCGCCACGAAGAAGGACCCGCGCGTCATGATGACCATCGGCGTCTTGCTCTACGTCATCGGCTTCAGCATCGTCGGCTTCGTGCAGCACGTGGGTGCGTTCTTCGTCGGCCTCTTCGTCGCCACCTTGGGCGAGATCCTCGCCTACCCGGCCTTCCTGACCTACATCGCCGGAATCGCGCCCAAGGACCGCATCGCCGTCTACCAGAGCTACGGCTTCCTGCCGCTCTTCATCGGCTTCTTCTTCGGGCCCCTGCTGACCGGCCCCGCCTACGAGGCATTGGCCGTGCAGCGTGGCCGGCCCGAGCTCTTCTGGGCCATCCCCATCAGCGTCGGGGTCTTGGCGCTCGTGGGTTTCCTCGCCGTCGCGGCCCGCGACTTGGAAGGTGCTCCACGCCGCCGTGGGATGGGCCGCGCAGCCGCGGTCCTGTTGCTAGTGCCCGCCCTTTTCGTCGCCGCTGCCCTGGCCGGCCCGTCCAGCGTCGACGACGAAGGAGCGCCGCACGGCATCGGCGAGAGGCAACTCCTCTTCCGCGGCGACGGCGTCAGCGGAGAAGGCGCTGCCCCGGCGCGGACGCAGTATACGGCGCCGGACAACGTGACAGGCAACCTGACCATCGTCCTGACGTGGAGCGACCCACCCGCCCAGGCGCCGGCGGCGAAC
>JAXDQQ010000072.1:0-5011 GCA_034667805.1 Thermoplasmata archaeon
TGGGCCACGCCGGCAATTGGGTTAGGAGGACGAGGGGCGTGTCCTCGGCTGCCATGCTTCGGGATCCCCTCCACAACCATCAAGACGTGGAGGAGAGCGATGGCGGCATGCGCTCGGCGACGCGGCCTGCAGCTTCGGTCGGCCCGTCGCTGGTTGCCCTCGCCTTGTCGTTGCTGTTGGCGGCCGGCTGCGTCCAGCCCGCCGCGTCGCCCGCGCAAGTGGCCGCCGCGCCAACCGCCGCCGTGCCGCGGACGCTCGACTGGCGCCAGTCGTCCTGCGAAGCCGTCACCTGGTCCGTGCCGGTCACGGCCGCCGCCTTGCAGCCGTACCTTCCCGTGGGCTTCGAGCCCAGCCCGCCCGAGGCGTCGCCCGCCGCCTCCGGAGCCGCGACGCTGGGCTTCCGCGCCGTGGAATGCTCGTACGGCTTCGGCGAGGAGAACCTGCTGGGCTCCCTGCAGTCCGGCCAGGTCTTCGCGCCGGTCCTGCCGCCCTCCGAGCTGCGCGAGGAGCGCTTCGCGGCGAACTACGAGTACGGTTGGGACGTCCTCGTCGCCTCGGACGCCTGGCGCGCGCGGGCCGCGGCGTGGGGCCTCCCGCTGCGTGACGGCGGCGCCGCCGTGCACCCGACGGCGCAAGGATGGACCGGCGACGTCGCCTTCGACAAGGTCGGCGCCTTCTCGATGTCCGGCCGGCCACTCGACTCCGGTCGGCCCGTCGCGGAGGCTGACACACGCGCCATCACCCTCGGCGCGCAAGGCTTCGCGCTCTGGGACGCGCACGTCACCAATCGCACGGTGTCCACCGGCGTCGGCACCTGGACGGCAAGCCCGGAGTCGTGGGTGGCCGAGGTCATCGGCATGACGCAAGGCCTCGCCACGTTCGAGTACCAGGCGTACGACCTGCCGTACGCCTACGTGCACTGGCCCGGCCAGGCGCTGGGCCCGGTGGACGAGCCCGGCGGCATCGACCTCGGCGGCAGCGGCTCGCCCCCGCCGCGCTCGGCGCGCGCCGGAGCCTCGATGAGGCCGTTGGAGAACGTGGCCACGCCAGCGAAGCCGATGCCGCGCAGCACGCCGGCGCCGACGACGTCGTTGGCCAGGCCGGCTTCTGGCACGGTGACGGTCTGCGGCCCGACGCCGCCCACCGCGATCGCGCCCATGGTGGACCACGTGGCGAGTCCGTTCGGCGTGCGCTGGAACTCGACGAACGTGAAGGGCTGCTGCGGGGCGAGGCTCGAGCCCTCGAAGGTAATGGTTTCCTCGCCGCCGAAGTCCAGGGTGCCCGTGTAGCTGGTGAGGGCGCCTTGCGTCAGGCTGTGCGTCACGGTGGCCGAGCCCTCGCGCACGGGGAGACCGTACGACTGCAGCAGGGCGCGGCGCGGCGCGTCGGGGACCAGGGTGTCCCACTTGACGAAGTGGAAGGTGACGTCACGGCGCAGCTCCGCCGGCGGCTCGACCGCGGTGAAGTAGCTGCCGTAGCTGAGGCCTTCGACGGGTCCGTCGAGGCCGAGGCCTTCGTCGCATTGGAAGACCTCGATGCCGAAGTTGCCGCCGCCGTTGGGGTCCTGCGGGATGTCCTGGCCGGTGTTGCCCTCGACGCCGACCTCGGCGAGCGAGAGCACGCGGAACCCTTCGGGGACGTGCGCCTGGACGATGGCGGCGGGAACATCGAGGAGGACGACGCCGAACCTGCAGTCGGTGAGGCCCCAGGCAAGGGCGAGCGCGGGCAGCGCGGTGGGAGGGTCCTCTTCCTCGCCGAGAGAGAGCCCCGCGCAGCCGGCCAGCGGAAGCATCACGAGGATGGCCGCGGCCAGGGTGCGCATGCCCTTCCACTCCCCCGGCCACTCATCAACCTTGCCCGCCGCGTTCCAGTTTATCAGGGCCTTGCCGGGTCCCGCGCTCATGCCGGCCAAGTCGAGACCGAAAGCCCGCGCGTCCCCCGCGAAGAAGCCGAGCAAGGCGCCTGGCAAGGCGACCCCCAAGGCCATGGAGCGGTCCGGCACGACCGCGAAGGCCAAGCCGTCGCGACTGCTGTCCGGCGGCAACCCGCAGGTCGCGAAGGCCGACGGCGACGCGCCCGTGCAGGCCTACATCGCCGGAATCCCGGGATGGAAGCGTGACGTCGGCCGCCGCCTCGACGCCCTCATCGTCCGCAACGCGCCCAAGGCGCGCAAGGCCGTGAAGTGGAACTCGCCGTTCTACGGCATCGAAGGCAGCGGCTGGTTCGTGTCGTTCCACGTCTTCACCAACTACGTCAAGGTGAGCTTCTTCCGCGGCACGTCGCTGCGACCCGTTCCGCCCGGCGGCACCGGCAAGGACGCGCGATGGATCGACGTCCACGAGGACGACCTCGACGAGAAGCAGATGGCGAGCTGGGTGAAGCAGGCGGCCGCATTGCCCGGCTGGCTGTCGTAACCAAGCGCCTTGCCTCTTCATGGTCATGGCAGGCCGCCCGTCAAGGGCTTATGCGCGCGCGTCTGTGCGCCGCGCGTGACGGTCAAGCGGATGGACAACGTCCTCATCGTGGTCGACGACATGGACGCCGCGAAGGAGTTCTTCGTCGCTCTTGGCATGACGCTCGAGGGTGAGACGACGGTCGAGGGCGCGTGGGCGGATCGCGTCGTCGGGCTCGAGGGTGTCCGCAGCGACATCGCCATGATGCGGACGCCGGACGGGCACGGCCGGGTCGAGCTCTCCAAGTTCCACGCGCCCGCCGCGGTCCGGTTCGGCCCCGAGGATGTACCGTCGAACACGTTGGGCATGCGCCGCATCATGTTCACCGTCGACGACGTTGACGCGACGCTCGGCCGGCTTCGCGCCGTCGGCGGGTCCTTGGTGGGCGAGGTCGCGCAGTACGAGGACGTGTACCGGCTCTGCTTCGTGCGCGGCCCCGAGGGGATCGTGGTCGGACTGGCCGAAGAACTCGGGTAAGGTCGCGCCTGGGCGAGGGAACGGGTCTGGAACGCACCCGTGGAGCTGGGCTGGGGGCTGGGCCCGTCACCGTCAAATAGGACCCCCTCGTCGGCCGGAATGCTCCAGACGCCAATGGTGAACTGTGAGGCCCCGCGCCTTACGGAATACCTGGAGCAGAGAGACCCATCATGGCCACCTTCAAGCTCGTCATCAACGACCCCGCGACTGGCAAGTCCTTCAACTTCGAAGTGACCGGCCACCACGCGCAGAACTTCCTCAACAAGAAGATCGGCGACCAGGTCGACGGCATCAACGCGAACCTTCCCGGCTACAAGCTGCAGATCACGGGCGGCTCCGACAAGGCCGGCTTCCCGATGCGCGCCGACTTCGAGGGCACGACCCGCCGCCGCCTCCTCTTGACCGAGGGCGTCGGCTACCACCCGACGGACTACCCCGGCAAGCGCAAGCGCCAGTCCGTCCGCGGCAACCGCATCTCCGCCGAGATCATCCAGGTCAACCTGAAGGTCGCCAAGGCTGGCAGCAAACCGGTCGGCGAGCACTTCGCGAGCCTGGCGCCCGCTGAGAAGAAGTAAGCTGATTCAGCCGATTTCCCGCTGATTCAGCCGATCCGATTTGTCGGGCATCCGCTGAATCAGGGCATCCGCTGAATCACCTAACGAAAAGCAAACGGCACCTGACGGCGGACCCGCCGGCGCCTTGGGACATTGTTCGACGGCCGCACTAGACGGCCCAAATAGGCTGCCGTGCGTGTCGTCGGCATGGTGCGTGCGGCCCCCGCGATCGTCCTTCTCCTGACCGCTCTCTTGGCCGTCCCCGCCCAGGCGCACCACGTCGCCGGCTGCACTCCCGAAGAATGCCTCGTCGTCGTCCCCACCCCCGACGTGTCGTACGTCCAGGGCAACGTGCAGTTCGAGTCGTTCGCCGCCACCATCCACATCCAGGATGCCCTCGCCGAGACGTCGCTGCGCTTCGGGCTCTCCAATGCCGGCCCCGCCGCCACCCAGGCGGAGATCTCGCTTCCCCTCCCCGACGGCGCGAGCCTGGTCTCCTTCAACCTGAGCTGGCAAGGCCACCTCCTCGAGGGCCGCGTCGCCGAGATCGGCCAAGCCATCCGGGAGTACGTCAACGCCACCGAGCAAGGCCTCGATGCCGCCCTGCTGCGCCAGGCGGACCGCCACCTCGTGCGCATCTCCATCAACGTCGCGCCCGGCGAGGACCGTATCCTGCAGGCCTCCTACGTCGAGCCCGTCCCGCTGGCCGCCGCACACCGCGTCTACCGCCTCCCGCTCTCCGGCCTCGACCCAGCGCCCGACCAGCTGCGCGTCAACCTCACCGTCGCGTCCCGCCTCGGCATCGAAGGGCTGCGCACGCCTTCACTCGCCATCCCCATGACGGGCGGGCAGGGCAGCATCCTGACGTCCAACCCATCGGCCATCAAGGACCTCATCGTCGTCTGGGAGGAGGAAGGCGCATCCCGCTCCGTCCTGGTGGCCGCCAAGGACCCGACCCAGGGCGTCACCGAGTACTGGGCGCAGCTGTGCGCCGAGGGCACCGCCCTGTCGCGCGACGTCGTCTTCGTCCTCGACCAGTCCGGCAGCATGGCCGGCCTCAAGATGGAGGAGGGCCGCCAGACGTTGGCCGCCGCCCTCGAGGGATTGCACCCCGCGGACCGCTACTCCATCGTGACGTTCAGCAACGAGGCGACGCCGTTCGCGCCGGCCCTCGTCGCCGGCGACGCCACGCACGTGCAGGCCGACCAGACGCGCGTCTCCGCCGTCGACACCATTGGCGGCACCAACATCGACGCCGCCCTGCAGGAGGCATTCCGCCAACTCAACGCGGCGCAGAGCCCGCGCCTTCCGATGGTGGTCTTCATCACGGACGGTCTGCCCACCGTGGGCGTGACCGACCACCGCGAGATCATCGAGCGCGCCATGGAGGCCAACCACCGCGAGGCGCCCATCCACGTCGTGCCCATCGGCCTCGACGCCGACCAGACGTTCCTCGCCGACCTCGCGCTGCGCTCCGGCGGCGCCTTCGTCGACGTCGGGGAGCCCGACGCCGCCACGAGCGACCGC
>JAXDQQ010000073.1:0-11533 GCA_034667805.1 Thermoplasmata archaeon
TGATGAGGCTGACCGTGGCGCCCTGGATCGGCGTGATGGTCTCCGAAAGGACGAGGCCGCGGATGAGGCCCTTGGACTCGGTGACGGTCAGGTCCTCGAACGCGATCGGTTCGACCGTAGGTTCGGCGGCCGCGCCGTTCCCTTGGCCGGAGCATCCGGCGAACGCCATCGCAATGAAGGCGGTCGCCACCACGACACCACGCATAGGGACGTCAACCGGGCTTGCCATTTGGCTGTTGTTGCCGGCCAAGGGCCCATCCCTGGCGGGGGGACAACCGGATAGCTCTTACTCGCCGCGGCGGCGCTTGGCGACCTTGTACAGGACGAAGCCGACGACGCCCAGGATGGCCAGGACGACGAGGCCGATCGTGATGTTGTACGAGTCGAAGACGCCTCCGCCTTCGTGGCCAGCGTGAAGGGGCGCCAGGAGGGGCTGGACCATCATCGCCGCGCCATGCCGACCCCGGTTTATCAAGGAGGTGGCTGCGTTGGACGCCCTCCCCAAGGTTTGGCGTTTCACGCGATGGTGAAGCTGAGCATGGCGCTATCCTCGGACACGGCGGTCTGGGCCTGGACGACGGCCGTCGCGGGGCCCGCGAAGGTCCACAGCACGTCTGGCACGGTCCAGTGCCCCTGCCCGTCGGGGACCAGGACGTAGGTCGAGCCGCCCCCGCCCTCCGTGCCCTGCCCCGCTGGCGCAACGGTCACCTGCACGCAGGAGTCGCGGCCGCACGTGTTGTTCTCCAGATGGTCGCCCGTCGACAGGTCGATGATGGCCAGGGTGAGGCCGGAGCGGCCGCCCGCGGCGGGCGCCGGGTCGAACGCAAGATGGTAGTGGAAGATCGCCCCGTCGGCGAAGGCGGCGGCCGTGTCCGCCCCCGCATCGGCCTGCACCTCGGGCGACACGGCGGTGAGGAACGCCGCCAAGACCAGCACGACGACCCCGACGCTGGCCTCGAGGGTGACCGTGCGGCGCAGGCCCTTGGTCGTCCCATCCGGGCCAAGGCTGGCGACGCGGGCCTGCAGCCCGGTGGCGCCCGGATGCGGCTCGAGGAAGACGTAGCGGTTCGCGGCGGCCAGGGCGACCATCAGCGCGGCCAACGCGACCTTCGCCACGAGCAGCCGGCCGTAGAGGCCGTCGAGGAGCCCGAGCGGGTGGAGCAGGGCGTCGCGGCCGAGGATGAGGAGGGAGGCGATCGAGCCGGCGAGGAAGAGGACGATGACGCAGACGAGGGCGAGCGTGCCGAAGCGCAGGCCGATGCGGCGCACCTGCTCGGCGGGCAGCCCGCGGCGCGAGGCCATCGTCAAGGCGACGACCAGCAGCACGAGGCCGCCCACCCAGGTCGCCGAGGCGAAGAGGTGCATGGCGTCGACGGCCATGCCTGGCAGCCCCTCGCCGGCCGGGTGGCCGATGGCCGAGGAGGCCACGCCGGCGGCCGCCATGAGGATGGCGGCCAGCGGCGCGCCGAGGCGGGCCGGGTTGCGCGGCAGGGCCGCCAGGCCGGCCAGCAGGAGCGCGCCGAGGCCTGCGACGAGGCGCACCGAGAGCAGGCGGCCGACCTGCGAGGCCGCCAGCTCGGCGGGCCCGAGCCCGGTCGACTGCGACGTCGCGCGCATGAGCAGCAGGATCCCGACGGTGTGGACCGCCGCGCCGAGCAGCAGGGCGCGCTGCGCCGTGGGCCGCGCGCCGTCGAGGTCCGCGCGGACGTACCACAGCCACGCGGCGGCGCCGAAGGCGATGGCGAGGCCGACGAAGGCGAGCGCGCGGCCCGCGACCGCCAGGGCGGGCGGCCATGCGGCCGCGGTCGAGCCGGCGGGCGGCTCGAAGTCGCCGACGGCGAAGCCGATGCGGTCGCCGCTGGGGTGGCCGTCCGTGCGCGAGAGCGTCTTCCAGACGATGGCGTAGGCGCCAGGGGGGACGTCCTCCTGCAGCGAGAGCATCAGCACCGGCTTGGCGCCCTCCTCGATGTGGAGGTCGCCGCGGTCGATGCGGGTGCCCGCGGTGTCGACGACGACCATCGTCGTCGCCGAGGGCTCGATGGCCTCGGAGAGGCGCACCATCACCATGGCGGGCGCCGCATCGAGGCGCGCGCCTTGGGCGGGCTCGCTGTGCTCGACCTCGGCGTGCGCCGCGGCCAGGGGCGCGGCCAGGGCCAGGAGCAGGAAGGCGGCGGCTGCGGGGAGGGCGAGGCGGGTCCGGCCGGCCATCACGCCCGCCGCCGGGCTGCGAGGGCGGCGGCCACGAGACCAAGGGCAAGGACCAGGGGCGCCGGGCCGGGCAGGCCCTTGCTGTCGTCCTCCGATCCGCCGGTCGGGGAGGCGTCGGCGGGCGCGGCGCCGGCGACGACGGAGTACGGGACCTGCACTTGCGTCAGGCCGCCGAGGTCCGTCGTCACGGTGACCGTGAGGGTGCCCGATGCGCCATCCTCGCCTTGGTCGAGGGCGACGTGCGTCGAGGTCGAGCCCCCGCCGGGCAGGTCGATGCGCATGGTGTCGGAGTAGCCCTCGCCGCTGGCGGCGTTCGGGTCGTGGAAGCGGGCGCGGACGCCGTCGGCGCCGGTGACGGTGAGGGTCAGGGACTGCGGCGTGCTGCGCAGCTGGTTGTGCAGCGACACCTGGACGATCGTCTCGCTGCCGGCCTCGACGCTCTGGGCCCCAGGGTCGTCGGCGCCGATGTAGTAGCCCGGGCCACGGAGGCGGTAGCAGTGCGACTGCTCCACCTGCTGCGTCCCTGGCTTCAGGCAGCCGGCGATGCGGTTGGTGGCCGGCGACTGCTGCGGGTCGGCCACCGGGCCGATGGCGCTCTGGTAGCCGCCCGGCATGTAGTCCCCCGACGTGGAGCCTCGGAAGGCGTCGACCTTGAAGTCGGTGAGCTTTCCGTCGACGGGCCCAAGCGAGTCGCGCCGCACGCTGGCCTCGACGACGAAGCGGGTGCCGTCGTTGATGGAGATCGCCTTGGAGACGGAGTCGAACTTGTCCGCCCCGGTGTTCTGGAAGTCCTGGTTGTTCGTCGTCCGCAGCTCGAACGCCTTCATGGCGCCGTCCGCCTTCAGCGTGAGCACGTCGCGGAGGCCGTCGGAGGCCTTGCCTCCGTTGAGGAAGAGGCGGAAGACCACGACGTCCTGTCCGCCGTCGTTGCGCTCCCGCACGTCGAGGGCGATGAGGTCGTGCGTGTCGCGGCAGTTGGACAGGGAGCCCGGGTCGTCGCCGCCGCAGTCGTCGTTGTGGTCGGCCAAGAGGCGCGTGTCCTGGTCCTTGGCGGACGGCGCGCCGTGGGCTGCCGCCATCGGGATGGCCAACAGTAGTGCCAGCGCGAGCGTCAGGGCAGCGGTGGCGGGGGCGGAGGGGCGGCGCACGGCAGCGGCCATCAGCGGTGGACGGCTCATCAGCATTCCCTTCGTTTCCCCTAACTCCGGCGGCGCAAGGCCAGGGCAAGCAGGGCGACCGCCAGCAAGGGGGCGACCGGCATCGGCGAGGCCTTCGAATCGGCCTCGTCGTGGGTATGCTCGTCCGCCGCGTGGTCGTGGGCAGTGGCGTCGAGGCCGGGGAGCACCGTGAAGGCCAGCGCGAACGGGGCGCCGGTGGCGTCCTTGCCCTTCGCCTTGGCGGAGATGGTGATCTCGCTGGCGCCGGCGTGCTCGGCCTTGACGGGGACCTCGATGCGGCGCGTCGCCTTGCCGTCCAGCAGGGGCGAGGCGACCTCGACCTCGGCGGGGGCCGCAAGGCCGTGGGCCGAGCCGAGCAGGAGGATTGTGTCCGCGTTGGCGGTCACGTCGAGCACGAGCGTGCCGTTCGCGCCGGCGGTCAAGTCGGCCGAGACCAGCGTGACATTCCAGGCGTAGGCGACGGTGAGGTTGAAGGCGCCGCCCTCGTTGGTCTCGCCGACGGCGCCCGGCTGGAGCGCGATGGGCACGAACGCAGGCGCCAGGGCACCCGGGGTGATGGCCACCATGCCCGTCGTGTGCGCATAGCCGTCCGTCCCGCACTCGGCGACGGTGAAGGGGACCGCGTCGCCGGTGAAGGCGAGCCAGGCCGGTGGGTCGTGGACGCCGTCGGCGACGAGGGCCAGCTGGAGTTCCGGTTTCTGGGCGTACTCCGCGACGACGACGGGGCAAAGGGCGCTGAGCGTGACGCTCACTTCGGTGGGCTTGTCGGCCGGGACAGGACCCGACGGCGGCACCGACGTGACCTGCACGTGGGCGGCGGAAAGAGGAAGGACGGTCAGGGCGGCAAGGCCCGCGAGCAGCACGGCGACGGTTCGGTTCATGGATCCACCCGGGAACGGACGATGATGGCAAGGGCAAGGACGCCGAGGCCCAGGCCGAGGCCGACGGGCGCCGGCGAGTCCTTGGCGCCGGCCGCGGGGGCCGAGGACGACGACGTGGCGGCGGGCGCGACCGGCGGCGCGACCACGGTCACGTTGGCCAGGCCGTAGGCGCCAAGGTCGGACACGACCGTGACGCGGACGATGCCGCCGATGGTCGCGTTGGAGACGAACAGGTCGATGTCACGCTGGCCGCCGGCGTCGAGGCTGACGCTAGCCTGCCCGAGGCGGACCGTGACGCCGGCGGGCGCCGCCACGGCGAGGTCGGCGAACTGCGGCAGGCCGACCGCGTTGGCCAAGCGGAGCTTCACGGTGGCGGGCCCTTTGGCCAGATCGGCGGTCGCCGGCTCGGCCGTCAGGCCCAGCAAGGGCGCCGCGCCCTTGATTTGGTATTCGCTGGCCGCTTCGTCTCCCATGAGCTCGCCGGGGTCGGGCTCGTCGGGCACGTGCGGCACCTCGACGCCGTTGGAGAACCAGCCTCCTGGCATCGCGTCGTCCTGCGTGTCGCCGTGCCGGCTCGCGACCTGGATCGACGTGAGGGCGTCGCCGGGCGCGACGCCGAGCGTGGCGAAGCGGACCCAGCCGTCGATGGCCTTGGGGTGCCCGTCGCCGACGTCGAAGGGCCCGTCGACGCGGTCGAAGGTCGTGGAGGAGTACGCCAAGCCATCGGTGGTGACGACCTCCAAGGTCTTCTCGGCGCCCGCGAGCTGGAACGAGACGGCCACCGTGACGCCGGGGGCCGGCTCCTCGGACTGGACGAGGATGCGGAAGACGACGGCGGGGGCGCCATCGGGGAAGGAGGCTTCGCGCAGGTCGAGGGCCAAGAGGTCAAGGCCCGCGGGCGGCGAGGCCGGCTGGCACTGGTCCTCGACGCAGCCGCCGAAGGCGACGAGGCCGTCGTCGTCCAGGAGGACCCGGGTGTCGACCTCTCGGACGGGCGGGGCTCCGTGCGCCTGGACCGGCGGCAGGGCCAGCAGGAACGCCAGCGCGAGGGCCCACGGGAGCAGCCCCCAGGTCTTTGTCATAGATTGAACAGGTCGGTCGGCTCCACTTAAGGTTTATCGATTGGCGAACATCGCCGCGCCAGCATGCACGACCATGGCGGAACCATCCTGCTCATCGCCCTCGCCGGTCTCTTGAGCCTCGTCCTGACCTTGCTGGCCGCCGGCGCGTGGCACCGGACGGGCAACCGCAAATTGGCGTTCGTCACGGCGGCGTTCTGGATGTCCTTCGTCAAGTCGACGCTCACGGCCTACAGCCTGTGGAGCGACTTCATTGGCCACGAGCACCTGGAGCTGGTGGGCGCCATGTTCGACGTCGCCATCGTGTTGCTCCTCGTCGCGCCGTTCCTCGCCGCTTCGCCGCGGGCCGCGCCGGCCTGAGCATGGACGACCCGCTCGAGCTTGCCATCCGCCGCCGCCTCTACGGCCTGGTCAAGGAATACCCCGGCATCCACGTGCGGGAGGCCGCCCGCCAGATCGGCACGAGCATGGCCCTCGTGGAGTACCATCTTGCCTTGCTGCGCGAGCATGGCCTCGTCACCGTCTCCAAGGAGGACCGCTACGCGCGGCTCTACCCGACCGACGCGCCGGCGCCCGGCGCGGCGGAGCGCGAGAAGGTCGGCCTGCTGCGCCAGCGCCTGCCGCTGCGCATCACGCTGACCCTGCTCGACGACGGGCCGACGAAGCACAAGGACCTCGCCGACGCGCTCGGCCTCGGCAAGTCGACGCTGTCGTTCCACCTGCGCAAGCTCGAGGCCGCCGGCCTCGTCGCCCGCGACGCGGAGGGACGGTTCGCCGTCGTGGAGCCGGCGCGCGTGCTGCGCCTGCTCTTGGCGTTCCCGCCGACGCGCGACCTGCGCCAGGCCTTCGCCGACGTCTGGCTGTCGCTCTACGGCGACGGATGAACGCCAGCCGGGTCCGTCAGGCCCGTCGTCCTCAGGTCACCGTCAACGTGCCCTTCATCTGGCTGTGGAAGGCGCAGTTGAACGGGTAGGTGCCCGGCGTGATGGGCGCCGTGAAGGAGCCCGTCTGGCCTCCTGCGATGTCGTGCGTGTCGAACGCCGTGCTGCCGGTGCTGGTCACCGTGTGCGTCGTGGTGTCCTTGTTCTCGACCGAGACCATCGCCCCGGCCGCCACCGTCAATGCCGGCGGCGCGTAGGCGAAGTTCTGGATGACGATCCGGGCGTCGCTGGCCGTGCCCACCTTGATCTCGCGCTCGGTGCTGATGCGGCCCGGCGACCCCGTGGAGTCCATGACGTGGGCGACGACGAAGATCGAGCCGGACGCCGGCATCGTGGCGGCCGTGCAGAACCGCGTGCCGGCCGGCTGGACCGAATATCCGTTGGGGTCGACGCTGGACTGGTTGTTGGGATAGGAGGCCCCGAGGTCGTAGAGTTGGAACGTGCGCGGGTTCTCCGTCGCGTGGCTGGTGTCGTCCCAGTGGATGGCCGTGTGGGGGACCTTGCCGGTGCCCGACACGGTCCAGCAGGTCGTCGCCATGGAGCCGGCGGGCGCCGAGGCGGGGACCTTGGTGAACTCGACGGCCGTGGCCACGCTCGAGCCGGCCGCCGTGGTCGTCGAGGTCGGGCCCGAGGTGGCCGTCGGCTCGCCGTCGTCGTTGTCGTCGGAGCAGCCGGCCATCAGGAGGGCGGTCACGAGCAGGAAAGAGGCGGTCAGGGCGAAGCGCGTCATGCCACGGCCGGAACGCCGGGGATGGTGGATAAGGCTTCGGCCGGAGGCACGCCAAGGCTCCAGAAGGAGGGCCGTTTCACCCGAAGTCGATCTGCAGGAGCTTGCCCATCTCCTCGTACGGGTCGTCGGGGAAGGCGAGCTTCTGGTCGCGGGGCAGGCGCGCGAACCACTGCATCTGGCCGACGGCGTCCCCCGCGTCCACGTCGTCGACCTTGGGGCCGAGGCCGCCGGTGAAGACGTAGCAGGTCCCGTTGGGCTTGTGCAGCTTCGCGACGAAGCGTGGGCTGGCCAGCAGGTGGCCGGTCTCCTCGCGGAACTCGCGCAGCGCGCCGTGCACGGGACCCTCCGTCGCCTCGATCTTGCCGCCCGGCAGCTCCCAGCCGCGTTTCTTGTGGTCCACCAGGAGGAACTCACGCCGCGCGCCGGCACCGCGGACGGCGACGATGACGGTGTACTGCATCGGGTCGGGCTTCTCCATCGTGTCCTCACCCGCCCGGGTCATGTCCCCTCATCTTGGTCGCGGAGATAAGTCCCGAGGTCGTGGATGGGCTTCACGGCCTCCCGGGGCCCCTTGAGGTTCCCCACGACGGTGCCAAGCCCCATCGCCTCGCCGCGGCCGTTGCACACGATGCAGGCGTCCCCCCGGGCAAGGGTGCGGTCGGCCCAGATGATCGAGTCTCCCAGGACGTTGCGCCCGTACAGGAACAGCCGCGCCGCGTGCTCCGTCAGGCGGATCGTCTGGCTCTTGGTATGGCGCGCGACGAGCACCGCCCCTTGGATGTCAAGGTGGAAGCCGTCCTCGATGGTGCCGATGACGAGGCCCGCCGAGGCGGCGTCCCCGCGCAGCCCCTCCGGCAGGTTCAGCGCCTCCGGCGTGACGAGCACGGCGAACGGGATGCCGTCGCGCTCGACGACGGCCAGGGCGTGCCGGCCGATGACGCGCGGCGCGAGCCCGGTCTCCATCCCTTCGAAGAAGGCGAGGATGGCTTGCTCCTCGTCGACCGTCGCGGCGCGCATCAGCGTCGCCTCCCGTGGCCTTCGTCCGAGTCCGGTTTGCGCAGCTTGACGACGAAAAAGCCCATCGTTGGATGGATGCCCGGAAGGAAGCGCCGCGCCTTCGCGAGCGAGGGGTCGAGCGTGAGGCCGGGCCATTCGATGACGCCCTTGCCCAGCGGCGTCCCCGCGACGCGGTCGAACGGCAGCGCCTCGACCTTGTAGCCGCGCTCGACCAGGCGCTGCGCCTGCGCCTCGTTCTCCTCCGGCCCGAAGGTGCAGGTGGCGTAGACCAGCGTGCCGCCGGGGCGGAGGATGCGGTCGGCGACGTCGAGCAGCTCGGACTGCAGCGCGCACAGGCCGACCATCTCCTCCGGCCTGGCCTGGCGTCGATTGCGGTCCTTCGGCATGGTGCCCTCGCCGGTGCAGGGCGCGTCGAGGAGCACCTTGTCGGCCCAGCCTTCGCCGGGGATCGCCTGCGCGGGCTCTTGGCGCAGCACGGCCGAGGCGACGCCGCAGCGCTCGAGGTTGAAGCGCAAGGCGCGCATGCGGTCGGCCTCGGGCTCGACCGCGACGATGGCGCCAAGCGCGCCGAGGTCGCCGGCGAGGTGCAGGGTCTTGACGCCAGGGGCGGCCGCCAGGTCCGCCACAACGTCGCCCGCCCGGGCGTCGAGGGCGATGGGCGCCGACGCGGATGCGAGGTCCTGCGGCGTCGTCATGCCTTGCATGTGCTCGACGGTGGCGCCGGGGCTGATGGGCGCCTGGCGCAGGCGCAGGATGTTGTGGTCGAGGTCGCTCTTGGCGAGCTGGAAGCCCTTGGCCTCGAGGCGCTGCTTGACGTCGTTGGATTCGCCGCGCAACGGGTTCACGCGGATGTACCGCGGAGGCCGTCGAAGGAGGCCTTCGAGGAAGGTGCTGGGGTCGTCGGAGAGGCGCGTGAGGCGGGCGGCCAGCCAGTCCGACACGCCGTTGGCGCGGGCCCATTCGCGCACCTTCGGCCCGGCGGGGAAGCGGGCGGGGACGATGGGGGGCGCCAGGCTCGTCGGCTTCATCCGGCCGGCATCGGCTTCATCCCCGTTCGTCATCGCGTCACCAGGTTGGAGATGAAGCCGCTTTGCGACGTGGCGCCCTTGACGGTGCCTTGCCGGTCGCCGACCATTTGGATCCAAGTCTGCAGGTTGTCCTCCTGCTGCTGGCAGTTGACGAGGATGGGGCACTGGTTGGTGCGGCTGACCTGCGCCATGGCGACGACGAGGAGGCTGGTGTCGCTGCGGCCGTCGTGGCCGACCTCGCCGAGGATGAGGACGCCGACGTCCTGCTCGAAGAGATCGCCCGACTGCGAGGTCCTGCCGTGGCGGACGAACCAGAAGGTCGGCACGCCGGAAAGAAGGGTCCGTTGGCCGGATTCCTCCCCGGCCGCCAGCTCGATGCTCTGCTCGTTGGCGCCGTCCTCCACGAGCCCGCGCGCCGTGTCGAGGAGCTCGCCCGAGTCGAGGCGGCTGACGCTGCGGATGCTGAAGACCTGCAGGGTGCCGGAGAAGGGAGCGGCCGCATCGGGGTCGCGGTCGAGGGTGTAGCGCGTCTCGCGGAACTTGGGGCCCAGGGTGCCGCCCACGACGCCGTTGGGCGTCACGACCCAGCCGGGAGCCTGCGCCAGGATGCCCTCGGGGACCCGGACCTGGAAGGGCTCGAGGCAGCCGGGGAGGAGCAAGACGGCCAACGCCGCCACGGCCACCCAGATCCCGCCCTTCACGGAGGCGCCCAAGTCCGGCACCCTGATAGGCGCTTGGATGACTCGGAGGCGGCGATGGCGCAAGGCGACGACGGACGGCACCTCGAGGTCGAGGCGAAGGTGGCGTTGGACTCGCCTGACGCCCTGCGCGCGGCGCTGCACCGGCTCGGGGCTTCCGCCTCCCCCGCGGCCGTCGAGGAGGACGCCTTCTTCACGCACCCCGGACGCGACCTGGCGACCAGCGACGAGGCGCTTCGCCTGCGCTCCCTTGCCCCAGGCCAGGATGGAGGAGGGAGGTTCGAGCTGACCTACAAGGGGCCGCGCCAGGCCGGCGCCTACAAGGCTCGCGAGGAGCGCACGGTGCGCCTGGCGGACGACCCGACCGCTTTGCTGCAAGCTCTCGGCTTCCGGGTGTCGGTCCGCTTGCGCAAGACGCGCGAGCGCCACCGCCTCGGAAGCCTCGAGGTCACCCTCGACCACGTCGACGGCCTCGGCTGGTTCGCCGAGGTCGAGGCGATGGCCTCCGACGCGCGCGCCGCGGAGGCGGCCGTGCAGGCCGGCCTGCGCGAGCTCGGCCTCGACGGGCGCCCGCGCGTGCAGGGCTCCTACGTCGAGCTGGCCTTGGCCGCAGGCGCGCCAGCCGTGGAACGCGAGTAGGTCGCGGCGACCGGCACCTTGAGCACGCGGCTGATGGTGCAGGTGCGGTCCGTGAGCTTGAGCAGGGTCTCGAGCGCCTGGTCCGCCGTCGCAGGCGGGGCCGTGAGGTGGAACTTGACGCGGATGCCGACGATCTCGCCGTCGACGAAGTCCAGTTCGCCCTTCAGGTCACGGATGGTGGCCTCGACCTTGCGCTTGGCGGCGACCTTGACGAAGGTGGAGTGCTGGCAGGCCAGGAGTCCCGCGAGCAGCAGCTCGGAGGCCATCGGTCCCTCGTCCTTGCCGCCGGAGGCCTGCGGCTTGTCCTGCACGAGCGTGTGGCCGCGCAGGACGATGGCGACGGACACGGCGCTGCGCGGCACGGCGGTCCCGGTCTCGACGTCCATGCCCCGCCGACCGGCGCGCAAGAGATAACCTGGTCGTCGGGGGCACGGTCTGCCCGTTCGGCCGTCCAGGAGAGTTCGAGGACGCGACACCAGGGTTCATGTGCTGCCGGGAGCGCGTTCCCCCTGTGCGCGCCGCCACGGCCGTCTGCCTCCTCCTCCTCCTCCTGCTTCTGGCCGGCGGCGGAGCCCCCTCCGACCCCGCTCCAGCGCCGGCCACGACGGCCCCGTCCCCGGTGGACCAAGACTACGACCTCACGGTCCGCGTGAGCGAGGAGCGCCCCGACGGCCCGTCGATGAAGGGCGTCGAGGTGCAGGCCTTCGTCCTCGACGAGGCAGGGCGGCCCGGCCCGACCATCCCGCGCTCGACCGACACGCAGGGCTTCGCGCGCTTCACGTTCGAAGACCCGGCACGCGTCGCCGTACGCGCCACGGCGCCGGGCTGGACGCGCGAGGGCGTCATCCTCAACGTCGGCGACCGGCTCACGGCCGACGACCCGGCCGTCGTGCTGTCGGAGCGCGACCTGTTCCTTCCGCTCTACCATGGCGAACTGCGGCTGTCGGCGGCCACCTCGCTCATGACCAGCACCGTCGAGCCGCAGCTGGACGGCAGCGTCGAGGCCCCCGTGGCCGCGGCCGACCTGGCGTTCCCTGACGGGCTTGCCGGCGCCTACCTGTCCCGCCTCTCGGCCGCCGACGTCCGCGTGCGGTGGGAGGACACGGCGTCGAGCCGGGCCGACCTCGCCGCCGC
>JAXDQQ010000074.1:0-14654 GCA_034667805.1 Thermoplasmata archaeon
CCATCCCGGGCGGCATGGTGCAGAGCGAGTACGAGGTCGTCCGCTAGCCGAGCAGGCTCCATCCGTCGAGCCGCGTCATCACGATGGCGCGGGCGCGGCTGTCTTCGGGCTTGGCGTCCGGGTCCGTCGAGCAGCCCTTCGTGCAGCCGTCGGAGACGACGGTGAAGAAGGTGCCGTCGGGGGCGATGCCGCCGTCGATGAAGTCGAGCAGGTTGCGGTTGCCGTCGACGCAGCCCTGGTTGCCGTTGCAGATGCCGCCCACCTGCACCGGATCGGACGCGGGCTGCACGCGCCGGCTGATGAACGTCGGGTCGTCCGAGTCCGCGTCGTCGCTGGTGACGAAGTAGGTGTGCCAGCGCGCGTCGTCCTCCGCTTCGGACGGGTAGACGGTGTAGTTGGTGGCGTGGAAGGCCATCGCGACGCGCCCCGGCGCCCCCGCGTGCAGCGAGGCGAAGATGCTGCTGCCGAGGCCGGGGGCCGTGACGTTCCACACGCCATCCCAAGACGCCCCAAGGTCCCGGCTGCGCGCCAGGTACGCGAAGTCCTCGCCGCGCTCGCTCTGCCACAGCATGTACATCGTGCCGTCCGTGGTGAAGGCGATCTCGGGGTCCAGGGTGTCGGCGCCGATGCCCGTCGGTCCCGGCCGCATCGTCCACGTGACGCCCGAGTCGCGGCTGACGAAGACGAGGGGGTCCTGGCAGCCCCAGGCCTTGGCCACGACGATGGTGCCGTCGGGGGCGCCGGTCGGGTGGCTCTGCTGGCCGGCGCAGGACGGGTCGTTCGACTCCGTGGGCGCCGCGGTCCAGATGGGCTGGTCGATCGGCCAGGTGCGCCCGCCATCGTAGCTCATGGCGCAGTTGGTGGCCTCGAGGGCGTTGTAGCAGATGATGAACACGGTGGGGTGGGCGACGCCGACGAAGGCGGCCGCCTCGGGCCCCGGCAAGGCGCTGGCCAGTTTCTGGTGGTCGTAGACGCCGTGGCCGACGTTCTCGCTGTGGACCGCTCCCCACGTGTCGCCGTCGTCGCACGACTCGTAGATGGTCGAGCCGAGGAGGATGGGGAACATGGGGACGTTGTAGATGCAGTCGGTCCACGGGTCGACCCACATCATCGGGTCGCTGTTGAGCAGGACGTGCGTGTGCACCGCCTCCCACGTCTCGCCACGGTCGCGGCTGCGCACGATGGTGCTGCCGGCGCTCACGAAGAGGGCACCGCTCGAGGTGATGCCCATGTTGGGCTCGCCCCCGGAGAAGCCGGTGTCGAACGCGCGCGGCGTGCCGAGCATGGCCGGCGCCAGGGCCGGCGTCCCGTCGCCGTGGAACACGCTGACGCCCTCGGGAAGGGCGACGGGCTCCGCCTTGCCATCGGAGGCCGCGGCGGGTGCGTCGGCGCATCCGGCCAGGACGGCCGTGCACAGCAAGGCAAGCAAGGCGACGGCACGGAGGCTGCGGGCCACGGCGCTTCCAGACGGGGGGTCTCGATAAGGGTTGGGCCGAGATGGCGCCGGGCGGGCCTAGCCGGTGGTGGTGGACTCGTTCCAGCCGCCGAAGACGCCGTTCGGGTCCGACGCGTCCCACAGGCTGGGCGCGCCCCACAGGCGGCCGGCGGCGACGTAGGGGACCGCGTACGAGCCCCAGACGGAGCCATCGGGGCCGATGGTGGCGTCGAGGAAGTCGGTCTCCCCGTCGCAGGTGCCGGCGTTGCAGTCGCCGTCGTTGATCGGCGAGTCCGGTGGCGAGGCGACGGCGCTGTGGAAGATGGGGTGCTCGGTGTCGAGCCCGTAGCCGGCGGCGACGACCGCGTGGACGCCTTCAAGGCCCTCGAGGGTCGCTGCGTAGGTGAAGCCCGCCTTGCCGGCGCCTCCTGGCGCGATGTTCGACATCCCCGCCGCCGTCACGCCGGGCGGCGCGATGTCCCACGGCTCCGACCAGGTCGCCCCATCGTCCTTGGAGACCGCGAGCACCGGACGCCGGTCGTGGTCGATCCAGAAGGCGTAGGCGTTGCCCGCCGAGTCGGCGCCGACGGCCACGTCGTGGTAGGACATCGCGCCGTCGAAGACGTGGCTCTTCGTCCAGGTGGCGCCCTCGTCCTTCGACATGGCGACCCACGGGCCGGTGCCGCACCAGTCGCGGCCGATCCACGTCCAGCCACGGTGGTCCACGAAGACGTGGTGCGCCGCGCCGTTGCAGGTGCCGGGCGCGTAGGGCAGGCCATCCGGACCGCCGAAGAACGCGGGATCGCCTGGAGGTTCCCAGGTCATGCCGCCGTCGAGCGTCTTCTGGCAGCCCGTCCCCTCGGAGGCGAGGGTCGTGGCCATCATCGTGATGGCGCAGCGCTGGATGACGACCGGGTAGTCCGGCTGGCTCACCGTGGCCGGCCCGGACCCGTAGCCGACGTGGTCCCATACCAGGCAGCCGCCCATGGTCTGCGTCCAGGACTCGCCTTGGTCGTCGGAGTAGGAGAGGTTGGAGCAGTTGAACGGCGGGACCGCGAGGTCCTCCATGAAGACGCGGTCGGTGTACGGGTCGACGTACATGAACGGGTCCGCGGTGTAGGGGTGGAAGTTTGCCTCCTCCTGGCGCGCGAGGCCGTCGATCTGCCGGGTGAACGTCTTGCCCTGGTCGAGGGAGCGCGCGATGCCGAGGCCGGTGAACTGCTCCGCTCCCTGCAGCTGCTCAGTGGGGGCGAGGTAGGCCGGGTAAAGGAACAGGTTGCCCAACGACGTCACGCCGATGCTGGGTTCGCCGGTCCCGTAGATGGTCGGAAGGAGGCAAGGCAGTCCGCGTGGCCGCGCCGTGGCGATGGGGATGCCGCCAGGGCTGTGGATGATGGCTGGTCGATCGATGTCGCATCCGGGCGGGATGGCGATGGGGCCGTCCTTCGCGCCGTCGCCCTCGCCGCCGGTGCCGCCGCCTGCGCCATTGCTCACAGCTGGACCTCCCCCTTCAGCGCCGACGTAGGGCGGCGCCGTCGGCGTCGAGGTGGCCGATGGCTCCCCCGGCGCGTCCGAATCGAGGCAACCGGCGAAGAGCAACAAGGCCAACAGCGTGGCGACGGCGCGCACAGGGCCTGACCCGCGCCGCCGTTCAAGTAGCCAGGGCCGCCGAAGCACGGCCTAGCAGCTGGTGTCGAGCGCCTCCAGCTACGGGACCATCGTCTCGCGGTCCGTCCGGACCGGGAGCTTGGGCACCGGCACAGCCGGCGCGTGGCCGTTCTGCGGCTTGGTGCGGGCGTCCCCTTCGCCGCTCTGCACGCGCCAAAGGTCACCGTACACGCCGCCCTTGGCGACGAGCTCGGTGTGGCTGCCGCGCTCGACGACGACGCCGTCGACGATGACCATGATCTCGTCGCTCTGCCGCACGGTGCTCAAGCGGTGCGCGACGGCGACGGTGATGCGGTCCTTGCGGAACGCGTGCAGGTTGCGCTGGATGAGCTCCTCCGTGCGCGTGTCGACGGCGGACGTCGCCTCGTCGAGGATGAGGATGGCGGGGTTGCGCAACACGGCCCGGGCGAGGCTCACGCGTTGGCGCTGGCCGCCGGACAGCTTCAGGCCGCGCTCGCCGATCATCGTGCCGTAGCCTTCGGGGAGGCCGTCGATGAACTCCGCCGCTCCCGCGATGCGGGCGGCCTCCTTCACCTGCTCGTCGGTGGCCTGCGGGCTGCCGAGCTTGATGTTCTCGGCGACGGTGCCGGAGAAGAGGAAAGCTTCCTGGCTGACGAAGCCGATGTGGTGGCGCCAATCGGAGAGGCGCAGGCGGGAGAGGCGGCGGCCGTCGACGAGGACCTCGCCCTTCGTCGGCTCGTAGTAGCGCAGCAGGAGCTTGAGGACCGTTGACTTGCCGGCGCCGGTGGGGCCGACGACGCCGAGGACCTGGCCGCGTTGCAGCTTGAACGACACGCCATGCAGGACGGGGGCGCGGCCGGGGTACGCGAAGTGGACCTGGCGGAACTCCAGTTCGCGAGGCGGCGTTGGAACCGGCTGGGCGTCCGGCTGGTCCTGGATCATCGGCTTGGTCTCGAGCAAGTCCATGACGCGCCTGGCCGACGCCTCGCCGCGCTGGATCTGGTTGAGGAGCATGCCGAGGATGAAGAGCGGCATGATGAGGCGCATCGAGAACAGGATGAAGACGACGTAGTCGCCGAGGCTGGGGCCCATGCCGGCGAAGGTGAGCCAGCCGCCGATGGTGACCAGCATGGCGAAGCTGAGGCCGGCGATGGCGTACACGCCGGGGATGTACTTGGCGCGGCTGGTGGCGGCGGCGACGGCGGCGTCACGGTACTCGGCGCTGCGGGTGTCCATGCGCGTCATCTGGTGCTGCTCGGCGGTGTAGGCCTGGATGACGCCGATGCCTTGCAGGTTGTTCTCCAAGAGGGCATTCATCTCGCCGACGGCCTTGCGGGTGCGGCGGTACTGCGGCTGCACGTTCTTCACGAAGAAGCGGACGACCAGCACGCCGATGGGCAGCGGCGCGAAGAGGATCAGCGCGAGGCGCCAGTCGAGCCAGATGAGGAAGCCGAAGATGCCAAGGAACGTGATGACGAGGCGCACCATCGACGTCGTGGCGTCGGCGAGGAAGTTCTCCAGCTGGTCGACGTCGCCGGCGAGCACCGACATGATGTCGCCGACCTGCCTGGACTCGAAGTACGCCACGTCGAGCTTCTGCAGGTGGTCGTACAGGCCCATGCGCAGGTCATGCCGCACCTTCTGCGCCAGGGTGTCCCACGCGTAGTCGCTGGCGGACTGGAAGATGGCGAGGCCGATGAAGGTCCCGAGGATCCCCAGGCCATACCAAGTGAAGTCGTCGACGGCGAACTGCGTCAGGCCGCCCTTCTGGATGCGGTCGACGAGGATGCCGATGATGACCATGGGCAAGAGGTCGAACAGGCGGGCGAAGCCGTTGGTGACGAGGCCTACGGTGACGCGGCCCTTGTATGGCCGGACCCAGGGCACGATCTTCCACAGCTCGCGTCCGAAGACGCGGTGCTCGTCTGCCTCGCCGGGCTTGCTGGCGTCCCCCGGCTTGGCGGCGGCGGTGGGGGCGGCGGTCTCGCTCAACGCGCGGCGACCCCCGTCACGCATGAAAAGGCGTGGGCTCGGGGAGAGAGCCATCCTGCCACGACCCACACCATGCGCGTCACCGAGAAAACCGGGAAACCCGAGAAACCGCCTTGTTTGGTTTCCCGGGTTTGCCGGGTTTCTCGGAGCGGCCGGCGGTCCGCGGCCCTGCTACGACAGGTCCACGAACTGGGCGACGCTCGGGACCGGGCCGCCATTGCCCGGGCCGATGGCGAACAGCATGTAGTGGCCGGGCTGGGCGACGTAGGCGTCCGGAGGGGCCGACACCGAGTAGGAGCCATCGGCTTGCTGGACGTGCTCGAGCATGATGCCGCGCTGCTCCGAGTCCCACGCGTGCGTGGTCGAGCCGGGGCGCATGAGGACGAAGTGGTCCACGGCGCCCGCCACGGACGCGGCGAACGGCGCCCCGTAGTGGATCTCCTCGTCCACGTCGGTCAGCGTCGGCCGGTCGCCGCGGAACAGGTAGGGCGGCTCGAAGATCTCCAGGCGGGTCTCCTGGATCTGCGGGTTGTAGGTGTCGCGCCCGGCCTTGAACGGGTTGGGCAAGGGGACGTGGCCGCCTGCCAGGATGCGGCCGTCCGGCAGGAGGACGGCGGTGGAGTGGTACATGCGTTCGACGGTCATGGACGCCACGGTCGTCCAGGTGTTGGCGGCCGGGTCATAGATCTCGGCCGGCAGGACCGCGATGTTGGGTTGCCCGTGCGCGATGACGTTGTCGTACAGGCCGCCGCCGATGGCCGCGACCTCGCCCGTGGGCAGGAGGACGCCGTTGTGGTGCCAGCGCGGGCTGTTCATCGGCGGGCCAGCGGTGTTCGTGGGCGGGTCGGTGGACAGGTCGGCCAGCTCGGTGAACGGCGTCGCCACCACGCTTTGGTACAGGGTGCCGCCGAAGGTGACGAACTTGGGGGAGTATCCGGTCTCTGGTTCGAGCAGCAGCATGACGCTGGAGCCGTGCTGCCGTGCCCCGTACACGGACATGTCGTCGTCCGTCCAGCCGGCCTCGACGTGCGACAGGTCCAGGTCCTTCTGGAACGACCATTGGCTCTGCAGCGGGTGCTCGCCGAACGGGCCCCACAGGGTGCCGACGGTGTTGTAGAACAGGTGCTCCTTCAGCGGACCGCCGGGGACCACGGTGACGCGCGGGTACAACGGCAGGAGCTGGTCGGCGCCAAGGTTGGTCCAGGTGTCGGCCGCCGGGTCGTAGACCTCGCTCTGCGGCCACTGCTCGGTCGGGTTCGTCAGGCTCCCGATGCCCGACAAGGCAAGCGCGTGGCCGTCCGGCAGCGTGATGGCGGTGGGATACCAGCGGCCGAAGAGCATGTCGGCTCCGCGCGTCCAGTTGTTGGTGGCGGGGTCGTAGATGCGGGCGTCGGTGCCACCGCTCAGGAACGGCTGGAGGTTTGGCTGGGCGTGCCATTCACTGGAGCCGATGGCCAGCACGCGGCCGTCTGGCAGCACCGTCGTGCCGGAGCAGAACAGGTCGTCGGCCGCCCCGTCCGGGCTGCCGGGCACCAGGACCATGGGCGAGGCGCCGGAGAGGTCGACCACGCGGCTCTGCCCGTTCGTCGGGTAGGTGTTGAAGAAGACGATGCCCGCCTCGCCGTCCGATTCGTTGGCCTCGACGCCGGAGTAGTAGAGGACGCGCCCGTTGTCGAGGAGGATCATGTTGACGGCCGGGACCTGGCCGTCGAACGGGGCCAGCCAGCGGCCGGTCTGCGCAAGGTCCGCGTCGGCTGGCAGCGAGCCTGAGGGCGGGGACGGCCGTGGCGACGGCGTGGGCGTGGGCTCCGGCGCAGCATCGCTGCCGAAGCAGCCCGCCAGCGTGGCGGCCAGGAGGAGCACGAGCACGCCGGCGAGCCCGCGGTTCATGCCCGTCGCAGCCCGCCGGCGGGGCTTAACGGTTGCGTCCAGTGGACCAGATGTCGAACCTGGATTCCCGCCCTAGGATAGAAGGCCGGCCTTGGCCAACGCCTTCCAGCTGCGCTTGGCGCGGGCGATGAGCAGGAACCCGACCGTGAACGTGCAGACGACGAGCGCGGCCGGCAGCACCTGCGGGAACGCGACGGCGCCGACGACGGGGCCGCGGACGTACGAGATGACCTTGTCGCCCAGCAGCGCGTTCTGCAGGAAGAGCAGGACGTTGGCGAGGAACAGCAGCATGATCCACGCCTCCGCCGCCGGGAAGAACTTCGTCGCGCCCCACATCAGGATGGCGATGCCCGCCAGGTCGAAGACGGCGTCGAGGATGGCGCCGGTGCGGCTCTGCAGGTTCCCCACGCGGGCGAGGATGCCGTCGCCGCCGTCGAGGATCATCACGAAGACCGTCGTGAGCGCGAACGGCCAGTTCCAGCCCTCCACCGCGGCGACGATGGTGAAGGCGAAGACTGGAATCTGCAGGAACGTGAAGTGGTTCGGGTGCACGCCGTGGGCGAGCAGCCACTTGGCGGCCGGGACGAAGCGGCGGTCGAAGACGGACTCGTTGCGCTTGCGCAGGCCGCGGCGGCGGAACATGCGGCGGCGCCCTTCGGCCGGACTCTCGCCTACCCCAGCCGCGGAGCCCGCGGAACCCGCGGAAACAACTTCCTCCGCGGTCTCCGCGAGATCCGCGGCCTGGTCGGCGGCGGGGCGGGCTGCGCGGTCGGTCAAAGCCTGCGCCACCGTTGCCCCGTCGGCGTGTCCTCGATGAGGTAGCCCGCGGCCTTGGCGGCGTCGCGGATGGCGTCGCCGCGCTTCCAGTCCTTGGCGGCGCGGGCGGCCGCGCGGGCGTCCACGAACCGGACCATGGCGTGCGCGTCGGTGTGCGCCTCGCCGAGGTCGATGGCGAGGCCGGCCGCCGCTTTCTTCAGCGCCTCGGGCACCGCGGTGGCGCGGGCGAGCGGCCGGTCGAACAAGGTGAGAGCATGCGCCGCGGCCTCGTACGCGGCGAGGGCGGCGAGCGCGGCGCCGGCGCCCGGCGCGCGGCCTGCGGGCGCGTCGAGGAGGCGGTTGGTCTCGCGCTGGAAGTCGAACAGCGCGGCGAGGGCGCCGGGCGTGTGCAGGTCGTCGTCCATCGACGCCGTGCTCGCGGCGGTGAGGCGCTTGGCCGCGTCGCGCAGCTGCGCGTCGGCCTCGGCGTGCGCGGGGGCGTCCGTTGCGCCGGCGGCGGCCGCCGCCATGGCGTGCGAGGCGAGGGCCTGCCGCGTGCGCTGCAGCTTCTCCAGCGCCTTGGCGGCCTCCGCAAGGCCGGCGCGCGAGTAGTCGATCTTGGAGCGGTAGTGCGTCTGGACGTAGTAGAGGCGCAACGCCTCGGCCGGGATGCCGCTCGCGTCGAGGTCGTCGAGCGCGTCCTTGAGGGAGATGAAGTTGCCCAGCGACTTCGACATCTTCTCGCCCTCGACGTTGAGGAAGCCGCCATGCATCCAGACGTGGACGAAGGGAGCCTTGCCGGTCTTGGCCTGGCTCTGCGCGATCTCGTTCTCGTGGTGCGGGAAGATGAGGTCCTGGCCGCCGCCGTGCAGGTCGATCTGGTCGCCGAGGCTGTGCGTGGCCATGTGGCTGCACTCGATGTGCCAGCCGGGGCGCCCCTTCCCCCACGGGCTGTCCCAGTTGGAGTCCGGGTGGTCGCCGTCGCCGGCGGCCTTCCACAAGGCGAAGTCGGCGGGATGCCTCTTGTCGCCCTCGACCTCCTTGCGCGTGCCTGCCGCCATCTCGCGATAGTCGCGGTTGGAGAGGCTGCCGTAGCCGTGCTGCGGGAACGCCTTCTGCGCATGCGCCTCGTACTTGGGGACGTCGAAGTACACGCTTCCCTCGGCGGTGGCGTAGGCGAACCCGTTGGCGAGGATGCCTTGGATGAAGCGGACGATGCCGGGGATGGACTGCGTGACGTGGGGGGCTTCGTCGGGGGGCCGGACCCCGAGGCGGGCCATCTGCTCGGCGCAGACGCGGTCCCAGTGGGCGGCCAGGTCGCGAGGGCTGACGTCGCGCCCTTCCTGCTTGGACTGCTCCTTGGCGCGGGCGATGATCTTGTCGTCGACGTCGGTGACGTTCTGGACGAAGCGCACGTTGCCGGGGTAATGCCGTTCCAGCCAGCGCCGCGCGATCTCGAACGACAGGGCCGTGCGGGCGTGGCCGATGTGGGCGTGGTCGTAGACGGTGAGGCCGCAGACGTAGACGCCGACGCGCTGCGGGTCCTGCGGGGAGAAGGGCTCCTTCGCCCTCGTCCGCACGTTGTAGAGCCGCAGCGCCACGCCCACGCCAGGGCCCCGATTGTAAAGAGATTGGCGAGCCGCGCCCGGAGGGGCCCGTTGGCGTGGGGACAAAACACGGTCTGGGCCGCCCACACGGCAACCCCCTTTGGAGCCAGGCCGATGGCTTCCCGTCCATGGACCGCCGCCTCTGGTCGCTCCTCGTCCTCGTTCTCCTTTCTCTGTCCGCCCAGGTGGCCGCCCGCGGCGACCATGAGGCGAAGGACGACGGCGGGGGCGACGACGGCCACGACGGCGGGGACCACGAGGCCAGCGACCACGAAGGGGACGGCAAACGCGGCAAGGACCGCGACGACGAACCCGCCGGCGCCGGGCACGAAGGCAAGAAGCGGACCCGCCACCACGACCGCCCCGACGACGAACGCGAAGGCGAGGCCGACGAGGCTGACGAAGCAGACGCGGGGCCGACGAATGCCGCTGGTGTCGTTGGCGTTGCGAGCGGCAGTGCGGGTGGCGGCCCCGTTCGCGCCGCGCCCTCGGACCTCGGCTTGGCCATCCTCCCCACCGCGTTGCCCGGCCGCGCCCAGTTCAGTTTCCTCGTCTCGGCCGTGGGCGCGTTCGACGGCGCCCAGTTGTCGGCCGCGCTCCCCGACACGGGCGCGCCGTGGACGCTGTCCGGCCCCGGCGCCGCGGCGTGCCGGCTGGCCGGCGCCCAGCTGGACTGCACGTTCGATGGCTTCGCGCCCGGCGACGTGCGCCTGGTGCAGGCCTCCTCGCCCGTGGCGCGCGCGCCGCCGTGGGCGCTCAGCGCCGCGGGCCAGGTCGGCCCCACTGGCGGCAACGTCGCTGCGGGCGACGCGGTCCCCGGCAACGACAAGGCGAGCGCGGACCTCGGCCTGCTCCTGGACTGACGCCCGGGCGTCGGCGTCATAAGGGACCTCGCCGTCGGCTCGGCGTGAACCTGTATTGGCCTGAGAAGCGGCTCTTCCGCTCGGAGAAGCGCAAGCAGCGGCGGCGCCTGGCGCGCTGGGACGCCGCGGAGCGCAAGGCGACGGCGACCTTGCTGCTGTCGCACGCCCACTGCCTCGACGGCGTCGGATCCGCCATCGTGACCCTGCGGGCGCTCGGCCCCGACAAGGTGGGCGTCGCCTACGTCCAGCCCGGCGACATGGCGCACGTCCTGTCGCATTACGCCAAGACCCGCGGCAACGGCCGGTCGCTCTTGGTGGCCGACCTGTCGCTGCAGCCGGACCAGTACTACGCCATCCTCGCCTCGTGCAAGACGCTGCACGCCAACGGCTGGCGCCTGCAGTGGCGCGACCACCACCACAAGCAGTGGGAAGGACTCGACCTGACGCTGCTGGAGAACCACCTCCTCGCCTTCACGATCAACGCCGACGCCACCGAATCCGGCGCCAGCCTGCAGCAACAGGCCCTCGCACCCAAGGACGACTTCCTGCGACGCCTCGCGGAGACCGTGCGCGACCGCGACCTGTGGTGGAACAAGACCCCCGACTCCGAGACCCTCGAGTTCGCGCTCACCGACCTGGGCACCGACGCGTTCACCAAGCATTTCCTCGAGGCCGACCCCGGCTCCCCCATCGTCGACGCGACCATCCAAGCCGCGGCGCAGCGCGAGAAGGACCGCCAGGCGGGCGCGAAGACGACGCTGCTCAACGAGGCGCGCTACTACGGCGAGGGCCCCACCAAGGTCGGCGTCGTCTACGGCTGGCTCCCGAAGAACACCGGCCTGCACGACCTGCTCGAGGACCACGGCTGCCAGGTCGCCATCAACGTCCGACCCAACGGCAAGGTCAGCCTGCGCAGTCGCAAGCCAGCCACCGTCTGCCACCTCATCGCCCGCGAGTTCAAGGGCGGCGGCCACCCCAACGCCTCCGGCGCGGACCTCGGGTTGAAGGGCCTCGCGTTCTGGTCGTACGTCCTGCGCCGCGGCAAGAGCGCCGCCACGGAACGCATGGCGCAGCTCGCGGTCCGCGTCCTGGCCGAGCACGCCAAGCAATCGCCGTTGGCCAAGGCCGAGGCGAAAGCGGAGCCGGCGCGATGAAGCCGGCAGCGGCAGCCGCCGCCAAGCCGCCCGTCCTCGCCATCGCCCGCATCGACGGCGGCCGCGCGGTCGTCGCCGACCCCGCGCAAGGGGCCCGCCTGCACGCCAAGGGCTCCGTGGGCGAACTGGCGCCCAACGGCGCGCTCAGCCTCTCCCTCGTCGAGGCCGCGCTGAGCGTCGCGGAAGGCCGCCTCGCCCTAATGGAGGGCGCGAAGCAGCTGGCGCTCGCCGACGTCCTGGCCCTCGGCGGCGGATCCGGGGGCGGCCACCGCACCGAGATGGAGTACCTCGTCTACCGCGACCTGCGCGAGCGCGGCCTCGTGGTGCGCCCCGTCACCGACGGCCGCGCGCCGGCTGGGGCGCCGGGCAGCGGCCGCTTCGCCGTCTGGCCGCGCGGCACCTCGCAGGGCGACCCCGCGTTCCACGCCGTCGCCTGCGCCGACGCGGATGGCCTTCCCGTCGACGTCCTCGCGCAAGCCGCGGCGGACAAGTCGGTCCTCTCCGTAGCCGACGCGGACGGCGCCATCACGCACTACCAGGCCGCGCTCGACGCGCCGGCGGGCGACGTGCCGCCCGGCGACCTGCCGCGCGCCAAGGGCGCCGTGCTCGCCGACCGCGTGCTCGTCTCCGACCCCGGCGCCGTCGCGGCCTACAGCTCGCGCGAGTTCCTCGGCACCCGCCACGGCGGCGACCTCTTCCTGTCGTTCGTCGAGGCGGAGTCGCTGCGCTTGCGCGGCGTGCTGTCCGTGCCTCCAGGGCTCGCTGCGCGCGGCGAAGGCGCCCGGCTGCTGCCCGTCCACGTCGCCTTGCGGAACGCGGGAGCCGTCCCGAAATCGGGCTTCAAGTTCGGCACACACATGCGCGCCTACCGCAACGCCCCCGACGACGGGCACGCCGAGTGGCTCGTGCACGTGGCCGACCCCGACGAGACCCTGCCGTGGAGCGCCCTGTCGCGCGGCGTCCGGCTGGCGCACGGCGTCCGCAAGAAGTTCCTCGTCGCCATCCCAGGTGAGGCGGGCCATCCGCCGACCTTCGCCCAGCTCTCCTGGTACCGGCCGTAGCGCGTGGAGCGGACGCTGGCCTGTCCGCGCGCGCTTTGCCGTGCGCCCGCGTCCACGCATGCATGCACTCCTCCACGCGTACCACGTCCACGCCCACAACGCCCGCGACGCCCACGACCCTCGCCGTATCGGTCCTGGTCCTGCTCTCCTGCGCCGCTGCTCCCCTCGCCGCGGCCGACGCCCCGACCTCGCTACGCATCGCCGAGCTCTTGGCCATCCCCGACGGGCCGCAAGGCCAGCGCGAGTTCATCGAGGTGTGGAACCCCACCGCGGCATCCGTCTCCCTGACGGGCTGGACCCTGCGCGACGCCGCGACCGCCTCCGGATCGACCAA
This sequence comes from Thermoplasmata archaeon, assembly GCA_034667805.1. Lineage (GTDB taxonomy): Archaea > Thermoplasmatota > E2 > JACPAO01 > JAHFTW01 > JAHFTW01. The sequence goes on from JAXDQQ010000074.1 coordinate 12,722, forward strand.
CGAGTTCACGTTCACCTCCGGCCAGCTCGCACCGAACGGCCGCATCGTCGTGTGGAGCAACGGCACCGGCGACGCGCGCGGCCCCTCGTGGTCGACCAGCGCCGCCAAGACCGTCTGGAACGATGCCGGCGACGCCGCCACTCTGCTCGACCCCGAAGGAAACGTGGTGGACTGGTTCGCGTACGGCAACTCCGCCGCGGCGGCTCCCCCGGGCTTCGAGGGACGCGCCAAGCCGGCGGCCGCCGCGCGCGGACTGAGCCTCGGCCTCGAGGGGACCACGTGGAAGGCCGGGGCTCCCACGCCGGCCATGGCCCCGGGCACCGTCGGCGGCACCGCGGGCGCCTCGGTCGTCAACGTGGCGCCCGATGCGAGCCTGACGGGCGTGCCGGACACCGCCAAGCCCGGGGAGTGCCTCGCCCTCGGCGTGTCTGTCGCGGACGCCAACGGCGCCGCCGACGTCAAGTCGTGGGTCCTGTCGGCGGGCGGCGCGACGATCGGGGAAGGCTCCGGCGCGCCGCCGGCCACCGTCACGGCCGTCGCGCCTGCCTTCTCCGGGCCTTGGACGCTGCAGCTGACCGCGACGGACCTCGGCGGCCTGTCGGACGTGGCGACCGCCACCGTCCAAGTGCGGGATGCCCGGCTGTCCGTCACCATCCCCGGCGGGATGCTGCGGTTCCCCGACCTTCGCCCAGGCGACTCCGCCGTCGCCGCCACGGATTGGGCGACGGTCCGCAACGAAGGGACCAACGCCGTGACGCCCTTGCTCGACGTCTCGCCCTTCGCGGGGGCGGGCGGCGAGATCCGGGTGGATGGCAACCTTCTCATCGGCGTGCAGCCGGACGGCGGCAACGTCACGTGGCGTCCGTACGGCGGGCCGCTGGCTCCGCTCTTGGTGCTGGCGCCCGGCGCAAGCCTGCGCCTGAGCCTGCAGCTGGTCTCCGTGCCCACGCCGTTGGCCGCCGGTGCCTACGGCACGACGTTCGCCCTGGTGGCGGCGTGAGCCCGCTCATCCTCGCCGCGCTCCTCTTGCATCCGGCCCTCGCCGACGACGGCCACCTGCGCCTCGTCGCCGTCGGCACCGGCGACGCCACGGTGGAATGGAGCCTCGACGGCGTCGTCGTGGCGCACAGCGCCGACGGCGAGGCCGTCCGCGTCGAGGCCGCGGCGGGGCCCCATGACCTTTGGGCCTCCTCTCCCTCGGACGGTCGTTGGCGGGCCCTGGCGCGCCCCGACGACCGGCCGGCGTCGGGAGCCGAGGTCGTGCCGGCGTGGACCGCCGTGCATGAGCCCGCGCAGGCCGGTGGCCGGCACACCTGGCTCCTGCCGACGGGAGCCGTCGTGGGCAGCGCGGCCGTGCTGGTGCGACCCTCCCAGGTGAGGAAGACCTGCGCCGCCCTTCGAAGTCTCCTTCAAGGCCTGCCGCGTCTGCGCAGACCGTGAAGATCGATCCCTGGGGCTCGTCGCAGTTCCAGGACTACGCTCGTCTGCGCGACGAGTTCGGCATCTCCGCCTTCGGCCCGGCCGAGTGGGGCGTCTTCCGCAAGCCGCACTTCCTCTTCCGCCGCGGCGTCGTCTTCGGCCACCGCGACTTCGAGCGCATCGCCGACGCCGTCAAGGCGCAGGACCCTTGGTCGGTGATGACGGGCTTCATGCCCAGCGGCGACCTGCACATGGGCCACAAGATGCTCATGGACCAGCTCATCGCGCACCAAGGCGAGGGCGCCGACCTGCACCTCTGCCTGGCGGACTTCGAGGCCATCGCGGCGCGCGGCTTCACCTCGGAGAAGGCGACCCGCATCGCGCTCGACCAGTACGTGCACAACGCCCTGGCCCTCGGGCTCAAGCCGGAGCGCGCGGAGTTCTACTTCCAGACCAAGCGGCACCGCGTCACCGACCTGGCGCACCGCTTCTCGCAGAAGGTCAACTGGTCGAC
>JAXDQQ010000075.1:0-5158 GCA_034667805.1 Thermoplasmata archaeon
TGCCCTGCACGTTGGTGATGGCCAGGATGGGGAAGCCTTGGCCGCGGACGTGGCGCAGGGCGTCGAGGGTGTCGTGCGTCTCGCCGCTTTGGCTGACGCCGATGTACAGGGTGCCGTCGTCGACGGGAAGGAGGCGGTCGCGCACCTCGGAGGCGACGAGGGCCTCGGCCGGGATGCCCGACCATTGCTCGATGAAATAGGCGCCCATGAGGCTGGCGTGGTAGGACGTGCCGCAGGCGACGAGGCGGACGCGCTTGACGCCTTCGAGGATGGGTCGCACGCCGGTCTCGATGGTCAGGGGCTCGAGGAGGATGCGGCTGGCCAGGCACTGGTTGATGGCCGTGGGCGCGTCGTGGATCTCCTTGAGCATGAAGTGCGCGAACCCGGAGCGCTCGGCCTGCTTGACGTCCCAGTCGATGGTGACCGGCTTGATCTCCTTGGGCTGGCCGTCGGCGCCGCGGAGGTCCACCTTGCCGCCCTGGACGATGCCGTGGTCGCCATCCGAGAGGTAGACGACGGTCTTGGTGTGCTTGAGCACCGCCGTGGCGTCGCTGGCGAGGAGGATGGCGCCGTTCTTGGCGAGGCCGAGGAGGAGCGGGGCGCGGTGGCGGGCGAAGGCGATGGCGTCGGCGGCGGCATCGAGGACGAGGAACGCCCATGAGCCCTCCAGGCCGTTGAGCGTGCCCTGCAAGGCCTCCATCGGCGTCTTGCCGGCGGTGCGGTGGCCCTCGTAGAGATGCACCAGCGACTCGGTGTCGGTCTCGCTGCGGAAAGAGTGGCCGGCCTCCTGGATGCGAGCGCGGATCTGGTGGTGCGCGGAAAGGGTGCCGTTGTGGACGACGGCGAAGCGCCGCTGCTCGTCGAGGTGCGGGTGCGCGTTCTCGCGCGTCACGCCGCCGTGCGTGGCCCAGCGGGTGTGGCCGATGGCGAGCTGGATGGACTTGTCGTCGTTGCGCGGCAGGTCGCGCACGCGGCCCACCTGCTTGGTGACCTCGACGCGGTCGCCGGTGTCCCAGGCGAAGCCGGCGGAGTCGTAGCCGCGGTACTCGAGGCGCTCGAGGCCTTCACGGACCTCGGCCGCGGCGGCCGGGAGCCCGAGGACGCCGATGATGCCGCACACTCAGACCGCGACTCCGTGGTCGGGGATGTCCTTGACGACGCGGCCGGCGCTCACGCGGGCGAAGCGCCCGATGCGGCCGCCCGGCTGGATGGTGGTGTTGGGCTCGAGGACGGCGTCCGAGCCCACCAGGACCTCCGGCTCGCCGGCGATGCGCGAGCCGGTGCCGACCACGACGCCGTTGTCCACGACGGCGTCGTGGATGCGGCAGTGGCTGGCGATGGCGACGTTGCTCGCGATGATGCAGTTGGACAGGACGGTGAACGGCTCGACTCGCACGTGGTTGCGCAGGCAGGTGCCGGGCTGCAGGACGGCGAGCGGGCCGACCTCGCAGTTGCGGCCGATGTGCACCGGGCCCTGGATGACGGTCCCGGCGCGCACGACGGAGCCCTCGCCGAGGCGGACCGGCCCGCGCATGTGGACGCCGGGCTCGATGGTGCCTTGGACGTCGTGCGGCAGGTCGGCCATGAGCTGCTCGTGCAGGCCCAGCAGGTCCTGGCCCTCGATGATGTCCACGTACTCGCCGACGTGGGCCTGGACGAGCCCCCACGCGCCCGTCTGGCCGAGGTCGCGGCGGATGGCGTCGCGCAGGCTGAAGCCGGCGGGCTGCAGGTGGTCGAGGAGCCGGGTCGGCAGCTGGTAGGCTCCGCCCGAGGGGCGTCCGTCCGCCTCGCCATGCACCTCGACGAGGTCGATGGCCTTGCCGGCGCGCACCGTCGGCATGCCGTGGCGGGCCGAGCGGGCGCCCGGCACGGTGACGAGGGCCGGGCCGGGGGCGTCGCGCAGGCGCTCGAGGAGGCGGGGGTGGTACCAGGAGTCGGCGGGGAGGAGCAGGAACGGGCCGTTGCCGAGGTGGGCGCGGGCCTGGTGCAGGGCGTGGCCGGGGCCGAGCTGGAGGGGCTGCTCGACGTACTTGACGGTGAGGCCGAGCGAGGTGCCGTCGCCGACGTAGGACTGCAGGCGCTCCTTGCCGTGGCCGACGACGATGACGATGTCCTTCAGGCCCAGGGCGGCCAGGTTCTCCAGCAGGTGGTGGATGAGCGGCCGGCCGGCCACCGGCAGCATGGACTTGGGGCGGTCGTGGGTAAGGGGGCGCAGGCGCTGGCCCTGGCCGGCGGCCAGGATGACGACGGGCATCATTTCGGGAGCACCTTGCCAGGTCGCCGGGTTCTTAAGTAGGTATCCGGGCGGAACGGCGCTGCCGGGCTCTCCTCATCGGAGGTGGGCCGCGACGGCGGCGGCGAGCGCTGGAAGGGACGTCGTGGCCGCGGATGATGTCCAACAACCGCTGGCGGTCACCCTCATTCAACCAGGACCACGCCTTCCCGAGCGATCTGTTCGCCAAGCCTTCCCAGATGCGGCCCCGGCGTGACGACGTCGACCTTCAATCCGAACACCTCTTCCAGGTCGGCCATGAGGTTGCCCTGGTCGAACAGGCTGGCACCGGCCGGCAGGCGGACCATGAGGTCCAAGTCGCTGTCCGGCCGCGCGTCGCCTCGGGCGCGGCTGCCGAAGGCGACCATGCGCTTCACGCCGTAGTCGGCGAGGACCTTCATCACGGCGGAGCGATGGGCAAGGAACAGCTGCTTGGCCGTCTTTGGCGGGCCGGCGAGGAGCTGCTCGATGACGCCCTCGATGCTGCGCAGCCGCCAGGAGCGCTTGAGCTCGGCAAGCCGGTCGCGGACGCCGGAGTCGAGGGCGATCGTGGTGCGCAGGGTCGCTATGCCGGACAATTGCATACATGTATGCAAATAGGTTTCGAGGCTTGGCTGTCGCTGGCCATTCGATGCCTTGGGCATGCGGGACTAGCGGCGCCGGCGCAGGCCTGCCAGATGGCCGCGCAACGGAGGTCCCTGCGCTTCCATCCGGGCGTCATGCCGCGCAAGCGCCTGGTCGTAGTCCGATTCGCGCTTCTTGGTGAACAGCGTCGTCAGGAAGATCAGCCGGGGCCCTGCCAGGACGATGCCGAGGACCCGATGGCTGCCGATGCGAAGCCGGAACGAGCCGGGATACCGGCTGCCGTGCAGCCGCGTCGCCTTGGGGTGCTCAAGCGGATGCTCGATGAACCCGCGCAGCGCCTGTTTGACGTCGGCCTGGGCAGGCGCGGAAAGGGCCTCGAGCTCGCGATGGAACGCGGGATCCCCCAGCAGCTCGAACGGCATGGGTCACAGGACGCGGCGGTTGCGCGGGTCGGCCCGGATGCGGCGCGCCAGGTCGTCCTGCCAAGCCAGCGCCTGCTTCCGGAACTCGTCCTCGTCGATGCCTTCCAACAGGTGGTCGACCACGTCGTCGTAGGTCATGGCGCCGACCTTGAGCCGGGCAAGCCGGTCCTTCCGCTCGCGGTCGAGCTGGATCGTCGTCGTGGGCATGTATACTGATATGGCGGCTATAGTAGTTAATGACGGTGGTGCGCCGCTTGGCCCGTTTGCGGCCTGTCTTACCGGCGCCGGCGCAGGGCCAGGAGGGCCAACGCGAGGACGGCTACGGTCGGGGCCAGGCCCGCGGCGGGGATCTTGAATCCGCCCTTGTCGCCGCCGCCTCCATTCGTCGCGGTCGGCTGGCCTGCTGCGACGCTCTTGCTGAGGCCATTGTTGTTCTCGTTGTGTTCCTGCAGGACCGACGCCTGGTCGGCCTGCGCTGCCACGACGTGGGAACCAGCTGCCAAGGCCATGTTGTGGATCACCGTCGTGGAGGCGCCGGCGGCGAGGACGCCGACGGGCACATCGGCCGCCAACGCACCGTCGACCGTCAAGCGGAGGCTGGAGGCTGCCGCCTCTCCGTCGCCTGCGTTCTTCACTGTGACGCTGATCCCTCCGGCCTCATAGGTGATGGCCGTGACGAGCAGGTCGGGCTTCGTCGGCTTCTTGGGGCCGAACATGTAGACCGAGCCCTCGAAGGAGGCGACGACGGCGCGGTTGCCGTCCAAGGCGGGGCTGGACTTGATGGAGGAGTCCGCGAGGAACTCGTTGAGCTTCGTGCCATCGCTGGCCTTCAGCCAGTAGACCTTGCCGTCGTCCGAGCCGACCACGAGGATCCCGTTGGACAGTGCTGGGCTGGAGGTCACGTCGCCGCCGGTCACGAATTCCCAGACCTTGGTGCCGCCGCTCAGCGTCACGGCATACACGCGGCCGTTGTTCGCGCCGAAGTAGGCGTTGTCCCCGTCGATGGCCGGAGTGGATTCGACCTTGCTCAATCCGACGTCGGACGGCACGATGAACGTCCAGTTGGGCGTATTCTTGAAGCCGGTGCAGGGCTTGCCGTCGACCTCGATGGGGCCTTCGCCGGACGGCGAGGCGGGAAGGGCGTACACCTTCTCGTCGTACGAGCCGACGATGACCCGCTTGAGGACGTCGTCCACGGTCGGGGAGCCGAACACTGCGTCGCCCGTCTTGAACATCCACTTGAGCTCCGTGGCCTGCGCCGTGTCGCCCTGTTCGTTCAGGGCGAAGACCCAGTGGTTCAGGGAGCCGAAGATGACCTTGTCTGCATAGATGGCCGGTGCGCCACGGATCTGGCTGCCCGTCGCGGAGAACTTGGCGTCGCAGACGGTCTTGGCGCTCGTGCCGGTGCCGGTCGTCGACTTGCTTTCACCGACGGAACTGATGGCGAACTTCCAGAGCAGGGTGAGGTCCTCGCTGTAGGCCTTCATCTCGCCGGCCTCGTTGCCGACGAAGACCTTGCCTTCGTGGACCATGATGCTGGCCTTGGTGGGGCCGACGGCGGCGGTCGCCAAGAGGTCGCCCGTCTGCAGCAGACGCGACTCAAGGTTGCCCAAGGAATCCACGACGAACAGGGTCTTGTCGGAAATCGCCGGCGTGCCGACGACGGAGCCTTTCATCGTCGCGTTCCACTTTTGCTTGCCCGACTCGAGATCTAGCGCGCGAACAACCTTGTCCGAGGCGACGACGACCGCGACGCCGTCCTTGATGACAGGCGTCGCCTCGATTTTCGGAGGCGCCGCGGGGGTGGGCGTCGCGCCCCTCGCGGCTGCAACCGTAGGCGCCTTGAGTTTCTCGCTCCACCAGCGTTCCTCGTAAACAG
>JAXDQQ010000076.1:0-4416 GCA_034667805.1 Thermoplasmata archaeon
CGTCACCAAGAGGGGCGCTCCGTGGTAGCCCGCGACCATGGACAGCCCGAACAGCAGCTCGATGAACGGGTACGCGTAGCCGTACGCCGGCACCTTCTGCGCCAGGAGGTCGTAGGTTGCGTAGCCGTCGGCGAAGCCTCGCAGGTCGAGGAGCTTGAAGCCGGCGAAGACGAGGAAGAAGCCGGCCATGAAGCGGGCGATGGAGTCGCGCAGCAGGAACTTCCCCGCCGACGGATCGGTGATGGCCATGGCGATGACCGCCACCAGCAGCAGAGCGAAGATGGTGATGAGGGGCCCGTAAGCGCGCAGGCCGACCTTGCCCATCGCATCGCCGCCATCGGCCTGCATCCCGTTCGTGGGCCTCGACGTAGCGGGCATCTTCGAAGGGCTCGCCATCGACCGCGAGCCCGCAGGCGAGGCCACGCTGGCGCCCGCCATCGGAAGGCCGGCGTCCGCCTTGCCGCCGCCGATGAACCTGCTCGGGCTTGCCTGGAAGCGGCGCGCGCAACCCTCTGAGCAGAAGTGGTAGGCGACGCCGCCGTGCCGGACCGTGGCCGCCGCAGTGGCCGGGTCGATGCGCATCCCGCAGACTGGGTCCAGGACACGCTCGGTGGCCATCGAGCCCCCATTCCGCGCGCCAGCACAAAAGGATGCGCGGCGGACCTTCGCAGCCGCTGCGGTCGCGTGAAGTGGCGTAGGTTGACCAGTGACGACCAGTGACGACCAGTGGCGACCCGAGGCGGGGCGCTAGACGTTGATGCCGACCAGGTTGCCGATGCCGTATGTGGCGGCGGCCGCAAGCGAGCCGAGGACGGCCATCTCGAGGCCGGAGCGCAACGCCGGCAGCCCGGAGACCCAGCCCTTGGCCGCGCCGGCGGCGAAGAGGCCGCCGACCGAGAGGGCCGTCGCCAGGGCGAGCGCCTGCTGCGTCGGGGCGAGGATGAACGACAGCACGGGCAGCGCGGCGCCCGCGACGAAGGCGGCCATGACCAGCAGCATGGCGGAGACCGGGCTGCGGCCGGATTCCTTGCCGACGCCGAACTCCTCGCGCATCATGAAGTCCACGAAGCGGTCGTCGTCCTCGGCGATGTGCTTCGCCAGGGGCTCGACGAGCTCCGCCGGGTAGCCTTTTTCGCGCAGCATCTGGCGCAGCTCCTGCAGCTCGAGGCCGCGGTACGCCTTGATGTGCTCGCGCTCGCGCCGCGCCTCGGAGCCGTAGTACTGCGCCTGCGACTTGGTGGAGATGTACTCGCCGATGCCCATGCTCAGCGCGCCGGCCGCCAGGGCCGCGATGCCGCCCACTGCGATGGCGTGCGCCGAGAACGCCGCGCCCGCCAGGCCGGCGCAGATGGCATAGACGGAGACGACGCCGTCGTTGAAGCCGAGGATGAGGTCGCGCACGTAGTTGCGGAACGCCGGCTGCTCATGCTCCTCGTCGGCGATGTGGCCGACGGGGGGCGGCTTGTGCTCGGCCTGCAGGTCGGCCAGGGTCTTGCCGTCCGGCGCAGCCTGCACGCCGGGCCAGCCGTCCCCGGGTTCTTTTCCCTGCCCATCCGTCCCCCCTCCCGCGCAAAAGGTCAAGCCAGCCGCGTCCATCCGATGCGGATGCCTGGGCCGACCGAGCCCATCCCTGCCGCCGCCGGCCCCGGACCCGCCGGGCCAGGCCTCGATCCACACACGCGCAAGATGGTCTTGCGCGACGGCATCGCCTCGCGCCTGATGGACACGCTCACCAGCGGCGCCTTCCTCGCCGGCCTCGGCCTGCTCACGGGCGCCAGCAACCTCGAGCTTGGCATCCTTGCGGCCCTGCCGTTCTTGGCGCAGGTCGCCCAGGTCCCAGCGCTCGCCTTGCTTCTGCGGCTGCACGACCGCCGCCGCTTCGTCGTGGCCGTCTGCGCCATCGCGCGTCTCATCCTGCTCGCCATCGCCCTGCTCTTGCTGTGGGACCCGGCGCGCCTGACGTCGGGCCTGCTGCTGGCCTTGCTGGGCCTCTCGGCCCTGCTGGCCGTCGCGGCGACGGCGGCGTGGAACTGGTGGATGCGCGACCTGCTGCCGCCCGCCATCCTCGGCCGCTTCTTCGGGCGGCGCCTGCAGTGGGCCACGTTCGTCGCCTTGGGCGCCTTGCTCGCCGCGGGATGGGTCCTCGACCGCTTCGTGGCCGCCGGCCGCGCCACGGACGGCTACGCCCTGCTCTTCGGCCTGGCGGCCCTGGCGGGGTTCGTGGGCCTTGGCTACCTGGCGCGCACTCCGCACACCGTCCCACCGCCGAGCCCGCCCGCCGGCCGTTCCCTGCAACAGCTGGGGCGCGTGATGCGCCAGCCGCCCACACGCCGGCTCGCGTTGGCGCTCGGCGCGATGGCGACGGCCGTCACCTTCGCCTTGCCGTTCGCGGCCGTGTTCATGCTGCGCGCGCTCCACTTCAGTTACCTGGCCGTGACGGCCCTGGCGGCCCTCAGCCAGATCGCCTACATCGCCGGCGTGCGCGGCTGGGGGCACCTCTCCGACCACCACGGCAACCGCTCGGTCCTCTTGCTCTCCGTGGGGCTGCTTGCCGCCGTGCAATTGGGCTGGGCGGCCGCCGGCTGGCCCGCCGGCTGGGCCATGGTCGCCTGGCTCGCGGCCCTGCACTTCCTCGCCGGCTACGCCACCGGCGGCGTGGACCTCGCGGGCACGAACCTGCTGCTGCGCAGCGCGCCCTTGCACGGCGCCCCGGCCCACCTCGCCGCCGTGTCGCTGGCCCGCGCCTTCGTGGCGGGCCTTGGCACGGTGGCGGCCGGATGGCTGTGGGACGCCGTCGGCGCGGGTGCCTTGTGGTCTGTCGGCGGCTGGTCGCTGCGCGGCTTCCAGGTGCTCTGCCTCGGCGGCGTCGCGCTGTCGCTCCTGGCCTTGGTGGCGTTGGCGCGCGTGCCGGAGCCGGCGGCCCGCCCGGTCCTCGACGTGGCGCGCGCCATGCGCCGCGAGGTGCACCAGATGTCGTCCATCGCGGGCATCCGCGGCCTCATCCATGCCGTGTCGTACACGGTGGAGTTCATGGCGGCGCCCTTCGCGGCGCGACGCGTCCGGCGCGCTGCCTCCCATGCAGCCGCAGAATCCACGGGAGCCCCGGAATCCTCGGGACCGGCGAAGGTCCCCTGATTCCTTGATCCCGCGGCTGGCCTATGGCTGGTCGTCGCTAGGGTTCCGTCGCCGGCGCCTCGGCCTCGACGGCCGCTTCGACCGCGTCGGGATCCGCCGCCTTGGCCTGCTCGGCCTTCTGCGCCTGCTGGGCCGCGATGTCCTCCTTGGCCTTCTCAGCCTCGGCCTCGCGCGGGTCCTTGGGCGGCGGCTCCACGGACTTCGGGCGCGGTGGCCGGCGGTCACCCGGAGAGAAGCCCCCCGGGGCAGAAGGGATTCGCATGGCGGGGGAATCGACGGGCTCGGAGATGGTGTGGCGCGTCGGGTACGGGATGCGGATGCCCTCCTTGCGGAAGCGCAAGAGGACGCGCAAGCGGATCTCGTTCTGGGCGGAGAACTGCTGCACGAACTCCGTGGCGCGGAAGCTCAGGTTGTAGTGCAGGGCGTCGTCGCCGATGGACGCCAGCTGCGCGAACGGCTCGACCGACTCGACCATGCCCTTGTGCGATCTCTGGACCTCTTTGGCCTCCTCGACGAGCAGGGCGATGACGCGGGCCGGCTCCGTCTCGAACCCGGCGCGGAAGTCCATGCCGACGGCGAGGTCGGGGGCAGGGAGGTTGAAGTCCGTGAGCACGGCCTGCGCGAGCTTCGAGTTGGGGATGACGATGGTGTTGCCGTTGAGGGTGCGCATGCTGGTGACGCGCCAGCCGACCTGCTCGACGAAGCCCTCCAGCTTCTCCGACTCCAGGCGCACGAAGTGGCCCGGCTGCATGGAGCGGCCGGTCTGGATCCAGATGCCGGCGAAGAAGTTCGCCAGCGTGTCCTGCAACGCCAGCGCGACCGCCAGGGCCGCGATTCCCAGGCCGGTGAGCAACGGCGTGACCGAGATGCCGTACTGCGAAAGGACGGTGAGGAACGCCAGCGCGTAGAGCGCCAGGGCGAGGACGCGGCTCGACACGCGCGCCGCCGGCTGGAGCCGGGCACGGCCCCGCGTGGCCCGCTCCAGGGAGAAGCGCAGGATGTGCAGCACGGCCCACGCCCCGGCGACGATGAAGAGCACGGCGACGGCGCGGCGCGATTCCGCCACGAGCCGTGCGTCGAGGTCGCCGGCGACCAGGTTGATCCCGACGGCCGCGGCCACGATGCCGGCCAGCACCGCCAGCGGCACGGGCAGACGCTGGGCGACCATGTCGTCCCACGTGCCCTTGGTGCGCGCCGTGAGCCGGGCGCCCAGCCGCGCCATCGTCCAGACGGCAAGGCCGACGCCGACGCCCGCCGCTGCGACCATGAGGAGCAGCAGCT